>CALRSN020000213.1:0-5182 GCA_943370865.1 Bordetella parapertussis | reverse complement strand
TGGAGATCATCAGGACGATCCATTCCTTCGATCCCTGCCTCGCCTGTGCGGTGCACCTGTATGATGAAGACGGAAAACAAATCAGCCGCATCAGCATTTTGGGCGATTAATCTTTTAAACGGATTTCTATGGCAACGCATAAATCAACTGTTCATAAACTTCGCCGTGTCTATGTGTGGGAACAACCCGTCCGCATCTACCACTGGCTGAATGCACTCGTTATTATCGTACTCATCGCCACCGGGTTTTATATTGCTGATCCGCTGGTGATACAAAGTGGTAAGGAACCTTCCCAGCGTTTTGTGATGGGATGGGTACGGCTCATTCACTTTATTGCTTCGTATATTTTCTTTTTCAATTTCCTGTTCCGCATCTATTGGGGTTTTGTGGGAAATAAATATGCCAACTGGAAACAATTCATTCCCACTTCCCGCAAGTTCTTCAAGGAAATGTGGCATGTGTTCAAAATGGATATCCTGATGCTGCGGGGTAAAGAACATATGAGTGTGGGGCATAACGCTATGGCCGGCTTTATTTATTTCTTTACGTTCCTTGCCTTTTTGGTACAATGCCTCACCGGTTTTGGTTTATATGCATCCATGAGCACCAGCTGGTTTCCTAAATTATTTTCCTGGGTGCCGGCTATGTTTGGTGGTGATATTTTCCTGCGCCAGGTACACCACTGGACCATGTGGTTCTTCATCCTCTTTGCAGTGATCCATGTCTATCTCGTCTTCTACCATGATTACGTGGAAGGCCGTGGTGAAATGAGCAGCATGGGTGGTGGCTGGAAATTTATTGAAGAAGATGTATTTGATAAAAAACAAGAACTGCCGAATGCACCTAAAAGCTGATCATACGGAACGCATACTTATCATGGGCATCGGGAATTACCTGATGGGGGATGAAGGCGTGGGTGTACACCTGGCCGAAACACTGGAAGGCTATACATTACCTCCCAATGTGGACGTGGTGGATGGCGGCACCGGTGGTTTTCACCTGCTGGAATATTTTGAAAAGTATAAGGAGGTGATACTGGTGGATGCCACCCTCGATAACAATCCCGTGGGGCATATCCGATTGATCCAACCCAAATTCGCTTCCGATTTTCCGAAAGCCATGAGTACACATGATATCGGTTTGAAGGATATGATGAGTTCTTTACAATTGATGGGCAAAGTGCCCCGCATTCATTTATTCGTGGTGAGCATTGAAAGCATCCAGCAACAGGGTATTGAATTAACTCCTGAAATCGCTGCCATTATGCCGGAACTGATCGAACAGGTGATCAGCCAGGTGGACCTGGTGAATGAGCAACTGGCCGAACCGGTAAGTGCCGTATAAAATTTATTGGACGAATGCAAGCAACTAGGTCTGCCTGTAAAGGGTGGGCCTTTTTTATGCGGTGGTTTTATCACCTTAGCCCCAAAAAAGATTTTAGTTGAGCTAACATATTATTCTTTGGGAGGGATTGGCGACTAAGTATCTTATTAGATGATTGAATGTCTTCAGATTTTTCTGAATTTTGATTTTCAAATATCTTGTAAAAAGCTATGAGTTTTTCCAATGCTTTCTCATCATTTTTGAAACATTCATAAACAAGAGAGTTTTGATTTTTTAAGGCTGCAATAAATAAGTGTTTGGGCAAAACTAATTTCAGTCCTTCAGATTTACTTTCTTTAATACTTAGTTTAATTGTAAGTTCTGCCTCTTTAGTTAAAGGGAGGCTTTCGTTGATGAATTCAAGTAAGCCTTTTTTTTCGAGAGTATAATGCTTTTTAAAATTTTGATATTCGTCTTCTGCTTTAAATCCAAAATTTATAATTGAATCTTCTCGTTTGCTTTCACAGTCGGCCAGCAAAAAATGAATCGAGGATATGTAATCATACCCCAGATTAATTGCCATTTCTCTTGATTGAAAAACTAAATCTTTGAGTTCCTGAGAGAATTTATTATCCATAATGTGTAGATAAGGATGTGGGTTGTTAAAAATAACTTGAAACTGGAAGGTTCGCAGAGCGAAATTTCAACTAAAGTTTAAAGGCTAGGTTCATTGTCTGTTTTCCAATTTAAATTTAGTGCTCCACACTTTGGACAATTGATGTATTGTTGATCTATTTTATCAAAACCACAATTATTACAATGTCCGTAATTTATGTTGATATGAGTTACAATATACTTAGCGTCTCTGTGACTAAGCCTAAAATTGTCTACAATATATTTTATGGAATGAATAGGTGATTGGATGATTAACTCCAGCAACCTGCTTTTTTCTAATTGAGTAAAATCCGGAATTACAATTCCCTCTTTTGGTAAACAATTTTTACACTGAACTTTCATGTCTGTCTGAAATTGGGGAAGGAGGCTCTACCAAAACTTCCACCAAGGCTTTTTATTTGAGGTCGTTTTTAAATTATTAATTGTCTCGTCAGAATTGGTGTCTTCAATAGGATATCCGCCATTTGTAAAATAACTCTCGTCATAAAACTCTCCATCATCACCTCTGACCTTACCGTTAAGCTTCTTAGCAATCATAATCATTTTCCTTATTGTGTTGTCATCAGGATTTTTTGTATTGATACTGCCCAAATAATAGTCAAACCAGGGGACGATAGCAGCATCAGCTTTTGGGTGTCCAACCCAATCGCAGAAGCCGGGCCTATTTTGCCACTCGCCGGGCAAAATTCCGGGGACCTCACTGTCATAACCATTGGTTAGTTGCAATTCAGGATCCGATTCAACATATTGTAGCCATTCCTCTAAAGTGATATTGCTATCTTCTTCAAAGTCCGACCAATCATTTTGTCTAACTATGGTAAGGTCATAGCCCATAAGATTCTATTATTTTATAGAGATTCGGCTAAATTGTACACAACATTCAAATGTTTTCAAAGCCAGAAAATTCATTGTTAGTCCAGCCCTGCACAAATTCCCAATTTGAAAATATGTTGTTGAAGTTAAGAACTAAATCTGAACATTAAATATTGCATCCAAGCTGCTGTTGAGCTAATGGCAGGAGGTGATAAAATAAAACTGCCAAACCGGAAGTTTGGCAGAGCGAAGGATTTATCTACTATCAATCAGGGTTCCTGATACGCTTATCAAATTCGGCCTGCATCCGCTGTGTAAAGGCCGGGTTCCAGATACTCCAGTGGTTGGCACCCGGTATTAGTTCGGCAACGGCTGCTGCCTGCAGCTTGTTCACTCGTTGCTGAAAAAGGGCCACCGAACGATCGAGGTAAAAATTATCTTCCGCACCGGCAAACACATGTATCTTATTGCGGAGTTTGTTTTCCAGTTTCGGCCAGTGCTGTTGTAAATAATAACTGAGATCATAAGCTTTCCAGCTTTGCACCACTTTTTTATTCAGCACCCCGGTGTGGCGGTCGAATAATAAGGCCGGCTTACCATCTTTACCCATCACGCCAAATTCAGCTTCAAAAGATTGTTGCTGTCCGCCATCACCCATAAAATGTTCAAACTGCATAAAGTTTTTCATCGTGGATACATACTGGCCTTTCCAAAAAAAGAAAGGACGTATGGCACCGCTGCTGTCGGTGTACATATTGGCAGCAGGATCATAGATATTGATACTGGTGTAATCCCGGAAATCAACCGGGTCGGGCGATACCGCCCAGCAGGCACCAAAAGCGTCGGGGTAATGCAGTTGCAACCACAAAGCCCCGTAACCACCGGAGCTTTGCCCGGCAATAAAATATTGCGATCCATCTTTACCGATCCGGTATTGCTGTTGCAAATAAGGAATAAGTTCGGTGACGAGTGCTTTGCCCCAGGGGCCATTCACTCTCGAATCCACAAATGCATGCAATCCCCAGGGCGTTTGTGTTTCCGGGTTCAGGTACACATAGATCTTTTCTTTGCCCAGGTTCATACCATAGCGTTGAGCGGTCTGGGCTTGCGCCAGGTCATAATGGGTGCCGCCCCAGCCCGGAATGATAAAGACCACCGGGTATTGCTTGTTGGGATTAACTCCATACGAAGCCGGCAACTTTATCCCGGCTTTGATATACATATTCTTTTTATGAAAATCACTCAGCAGTTTGCTTTTAAAAACAACCTGTTTCACCGAATCGCTTTCCCGGAAGGTTCTTTCTTTAAATGTTTTGCTGATAGTAAAATGGGCTTCACTGCTTTCACCGGCGGTTACTTTCAGCAGCACATCTTTGGGGGAATAGAGATTACCGGGAGCAGCGGTATTCACCCGTTCTTCTGTGTTAATATCCAGTACCGCCGCCATTTTATAATAGCCGGGTTGCAGTTGGTTTAGTTTGACCGGGTAAGCGGCTACGGTTGAATCGATCAGCAACGGTTGCTGTCCATCCCAGTTGCGGATGTCTTTGATAAACGTGGGAGTGGGGGTAAAAGGATCCGGATCCTGCACGCCTTTGGTTGTATCGGGCTGGGAAAAAATATACAGGCGGCCGCTGACTGTTTTGCGGACTGCCGGGTCCAGGTGAATATATAAACGTATATCCTGTGCCTGTAAGCCGCCGGCCAGTAACAAACCAAGCAAGAAGGTAAGTACCCGCATATGTTTTTGTTTAAAGATATATGAGTACATCTTTTAAGAGCAGGTTCCCTGTATCAACGGTTAAATTGGGTGGTTGAACTGTGGATTGGGGTTATTTTTTGAGGATTGGTAGATTGCCAGGATAGCAAACCGTGGTTAGACGTAAAGGGTTATTCTAAAATGTCATTATCACTTCAGAATCGGTTTTTAGAATCCATAAACTATCATTGACCTGTTTGATTTTTGTATCGACCAATATCTTCGGGGCAATACTTCGTTTTTGAGCAGAAAAAGAATAAATGACATCTTCATAAATATATCGTTCGTTTTTTGATTTATTCATGTGAAATGTTATTAGACTATCAAATGAATATAATTCCAGTTGACCCGGCTGTTCATTATTTTTTGGATGATATTGAATGCTTAATTCCGTAATTCCTTTGTTTGTAAAATATTTCTTCAAAGTGTCATTTTGAATTTTATACACCTGGTAAAAAGAAGTTGTAGCCTTAAATTCTGTTAATATCAGGGGTTTTAAAAAAGCTAAATCATTGGCTAATTCATTTGTCCTCTGAATAGTAGATTTATTTGGAAAACTACATGAATAGAGAATTGTTGTCGTCAGAAAAATTGCAGTGAATAGTTTTTTCA
>CALRSN020000212.1:0-5196 GCA_943370865.1 Bordetella parapertussis | reverse complement strand
CGGGTTGCCGGGCACAAGACTGTTCCTGCTGGTATCCTCTGTTACACGGATACGGTAAGTGGCAGAATACAGTTTTTCTTTTTTGGGAGCGAAAAAAAGATCATAGGCAAACCAGCTCAGCCCGGCAAGGATACTTCCTGCGATGATTGTTACCAGCCAGCGATTCATTGTACTGTCAGTTTTAGTCGTATGAAAATACAACTTCAAAAAGTTTTTCCTGTGGTGATACGAAATTGAGCATGCAAGGCTAAACCATACCGCCGGCAAAACAGGTGTTAGTCATGACTTTTATCAACAGCCTTTTTTTCATTGTATTTCCTGCGGCTGCTTTTTTTCAAATTCATACATTTGCACCTGCTTTGCCAACCTCTTTTATCTTTTGATTCATTAAACAACAAACATGGAATTATCTTCTTTATTGCAGCGTTTCAGTGAACCGGAAACTTTGAAAATGGCAAAGCTGGGCCGTGAACTGCGGGCCAAAGGAATTGATGTGATCGATCTGAGTTTGGGTGAACCTGATTTTGATACACCACAACATATCAAAGAAGCGGCGATCAAAGCGATCCATGATAACTTTAGTCACTACACACCGGTTCCGGGTTATCCTGATCTGCGGGAAGCGGTTTGTACCAAATTCAAAAGAGATAATAACCTGGAGTATAAACCGGAGAATATCATTACTTCAACAGGAGCCAAACAAAGTTTAGCAAATACGATACTGGCCCTGGTGGATGAAGGCCAGGAAGTGATCATCCCGACACCGTATTGGGTTACGTACAGTGAACTGGTGAAAATTGCGAGAGGGAAAGTGGTGGAAATCCATACCACACCTGAAAGTGGTTTTAAGATCACCGCAGCCCAATTAGAAGCAGCGATCACCCCGCAAACAAAAGTATTCCTGTTCTCCTCACCTTGTAACCCGAGTGGTGCAGTTTATAGTAAAGAAGAGTTAGCGGCACTGGCAGGCGTGTTTGCCAAACACCCGCAGGTCTATATTATCTCGGATGAGATCTATGAGTATATCAATTTTGTGGGGAAGCATGAAAGCATTGCACAGTTCAACGACATTAAAGACCGTGTGATCATTGTGAACGGGCTGAGTAAAGGTTTTGCGATGACCGGGTGGAGACTTGGTTATATCGCTGCCCATGTTGATATCGCCAAAGCCTGTGAAAAACTGCAGGGACAGTTTACCAGTGGCACCAGCTCGATCACACAGAAAGCAGCGGTGGTGGCATTGACCACGGACTTGCGTCCTTCCATGGAAATGGTGGAAGAATTTACCCGCAGAAGGAAAAGAGTGATGGAACTGGTGCGTGAAATACCGGGTATCAAATGTGGTGAGCCCGAAGGAGCTTTTTATATTTTCCCGGATGTGAGTGCTTACTATGGCAAATCCGATGGAACGAATACGATCACTAACTCTGGTGATTTCTGTATGTACTTATTAAATACAGCCCATGTATCTTCTGTAATGGGTGAAGCGTTTGGTGAACCGGCCTGCGTTCGTTTTTCTTTTGCCAACAGTATGGAAAAAATTGAAGAAGGCTGGAAACGTATCAAGGCAGCCTTAGCCAACCTGAAATAATTTATTGCGCAGCAACAGCTTCCTCTTTCTTTGGGAGCTGTTGCTGTAATTCTTCAATCGATTTTTTGATCCAGTGTACGGTGCTCATCCCAAAACCGGAGGAGTGGAAATATACTTTTCCTTCCGGTGATACCACCACGTTGGTTGGATAGGAGTTGATACTGTACTGGTTGCTGATATAACGGCCATTATCCACGATGCTGTAACCAAAGGGATGTGTTTTCAGGAATTCACGGATATCTGCTGCCTGGTCCAGTGCCACGGCAATGAAAACAACGGAACTGTCTGCTTTGTATGATTGGGATAGTTTATTTAGCTCTGGTATTTCTCTTACACAGGGCGGGCAGTTGATGAACCAGAAGTTGAGTACTATAATTTTACCGGTAAGATTCTTCGTATTGATCTTATTGCCATTAATATCAGTTGTTTTAAACGAAGAGAACTTACTACCGGTTTTAAAATACTTGCTTTCCGGTGGTTTGGGAAGAGAGTTAATTCGTTTTGCATAGTCTTCATCCGACAGGCGGATGATAAAAAAGGCCGTGTTAGGATCAGCCGGTTTTTCTGGTTTGATGATATAACGTCCCGTGGTCATTAATTGCTGCCAGATGGTATAAGGGTATTCTGTACCGGTCGTATCTTTTACAACAGAATTTTCTGTCAGCCTTACCGGGGCATTGGTTGTGTGTTGTGCAGATAATTGCAGCAGGGAGAAAGTGAGTAAGAAGGCAATGACTATTTTTTTCATAGCATAAAGTTTGGCCACCTGAAACTACAAAGGAGTATAATAAAAATAAAACGGCTTTATTTTTTCAGCAACTGTTCATGCAAGGCCAGCACCTGCGGGGTAAGCAGTTCGAGTTCGTTGTTGACGAGTACAAAATCACAGAGTTTCATTTTCATGTCCTCGCTGAGCTGGCGGCTCATTCTTTTTTGTACTTCTTCGGAACTGATACCATCTCTTTCCATCACCCGCCGGATGCGCAATGGTTTGGGGGCAGACACCCCGATCACATAATCAAGATTTTCTGCAGAGCCGCTTTCAAAGATCAGCGCCGCTTCTTTGATAACATAGGGCGCAATTTGCTGCTGCATCCATTCATTGGCGTGCCGGATGGTGGCCGGGTGGGTGATTGCATTCAGCAGGTCCAGTTTTTCTTTGTTGCTAAAAACAATGGAGGCGATAAACGGACGATTCAGCTGGCCGTTGCTGTAGCTTTCTTCCCCGAAGTTGCTGATGATCTCTTTTTTCAGTGCTTCATCCGTATTCATCAGTTGCCGGGTGGCTTCATCCGCATAATAAACAGGAATGCCGAGTACTTCAAATACCCGGGCCACGGTGCTTTTACCGCTGCCGATGCCGCCTGTTAGTCCAACCCGTATCACTGTTTATATTGCTTTAACTGGGTAAATAATTGCTGCTGCTAAAATAGAAAAAGCGTCTGATACTGGTCAGACGCTTTTAACGATACTTTTCCGTTAAATAACGGTTTATTTCTTGTCTGCTGCAGCCGGCTTGTTCAGGGCAGCTGTCCAATCCATACTGATCGCAGATTTTTCAATTTTGATATAACTGCCGGGGCTCACTTCGATGCTCAGCGTACCGTCTTCATTCACTTTATTGATCGTACCGTGTATACCGGCAATGGTGACGATCTTTTCGCCTTTACCTAATTCTTCAATGAATTTTTTCTGGTTCTTGGCTCTTTTCGCCTGCGGGCGGATAAAGAACAGCCAGAATACGAGGATCATTAACCCGAGGAAAATGAACTGGAATCCGCCGAAACCACTTTGCGCAGCTTTTTGCTGTAATAAATAGATCTGGAACATGCTTATTTGATTGTTTGTATAAAAAAGTTATTTAATGACCTCTACATGAAATTTTAATTCATGTGATGTGTTCGGACTTGTATTCGCTGTTACATATACTGATTTGTTAGCTGTACCCACCCGGTCCTTGCTGTCAAATGTGGCTTTGATCATTCCTTCTTCCCCGGGCATAATCGGTTCTTCCGGTTTTTCAGGAACCGTGCAACCACAGCTGGCGGATACGCTGGCAATCACCAGTGGTTTGGTACCGGTGTTTTTGAATTTATACGTCACTTCCACCACTTTGCCTTCTTTTACAGTACCCAACTCTGCAGAAGTACTGTCCAGCCATTGCAGGGTGGTAAAGTTGGCGGACTCAGCCAGTTGTTTATTCAATGCTTCCTGTTTTGCAACCAGGTCTTCTTCGGTCAGTTTAGCGGCTTCTGCTTTTTTATCGCCGGTTTTGCAGGCAAGCAGTGTTGCTGCCAGTGTAAGGGTCAAAAAAAATGTTTTCATGCGCTGCGATTTTTAGAATTGCAAATGTAAGGTGATTTCAGGGATCAGGCCTTTTTGTAGTCGGTCTTCTGCATTTTGCCCTGCTGCACCAGTTCTTTGTGAATATTGTCCAGGATGCCGTTCACGAACTGGCCGCTTTGCTGGGTACTGTATTCTTTAGCCAGGTCAATGTACTCGTTGATGGTTACTTTAGGCGGGATGGTTTCAAAGTACAGGAATTCGGATACTCCCATTTTCATGAGGATCATATCCAGCAGGGCGATGCGTTCGGGGTCCCAGTTCTTTAGTTTTGGTACGATTAGTTCCTGCAGGTATTCATTTTTATCCACCACGGTTTGCAGCAGTTCTTTGGCAAACTGTTCTTTATCCGGTGTGGCAATCTGTTTGAAATTGCAGCTGCCCGGTTTTTGAATATAACCTGCCAGTAATTGCACCAGCATTTCTCCATCATCATCCCAGTTGCTGAAGTTCTCTTCGATATGCGATACAAATAATTCATTGGCCAGCATCAGGTCGTTCAGGATGAACTCCATGATCTTTTTCTCTTCACTTTTTTCCCGGGTCTGCTGGTTGATGTATGTTTTATATTCTGTTGTTTCAACCAGCTGGTGATAGGTCTTCCGGATCAGCTCTTTGTCGGCAATACGTTCTGGTTTCTGGGCAGCAAATTGTTCCTTTAATGCAGGATCTTCCAGTATTTTCCAGAGCAATTCATTGCCGGCTATTTTCGTATTGACATTCAAATCGTCTGAAGTGGGGAGGTGTTTACCAGCCCGCTGGTGCGAATCTTTTTCTGCGTAGCGGGTCACTTCGGTCAGGAACCAGATCAGGTAAACCAGCAGGGTGCGGCTTTCATCAAAATGCTGTTGTAAAATTTTGCGGGGCTCGCCGCTTTTCGCCTCATTTTCCAGGGTGGCTATCGTGTAAAGGGTCTGCATCACTTTCACCCTGATATTTCGTCTGCTGATCATTGCTTAAGAACTGTTTGAAGGGACGAAGATAAGCTTTTGCCTTTTATTGATATGAACGTATTTGATACGGACAGAACTGCAACCTGTAAAAGGATTTTACGATCCGTAAACGGGATTTCCACAGAAAACAGTTTTAGTGGATAATTTAATTACTATCATCTGTGTATATATTCTTGTTAAAGAAATATTTTACATCCTCCAATAAACTCAACTGTATGAAAAAGTTTTTTATAGCTGCTTTGTGTCTTGTTATCGCTGCAGGCATTTACTATGTTCTCTTCATCAACAAACCTGCAGTACAGCAACGTC
>CALRSN020000211.1:0-5214 GCA_943370865.1 Bordetella parapertussis | reverse complement strand
GCTGATCACTGTGAAAAGCACGGCTGGTCAGTGTTAATTGTTGTGCCTGTTCAATAAAGGCTTTGACGATTTTCGGGTGGCAATGTCCCTGGTTAACGGCCGAGTAGCCACTGAGAAAATCATAATACCGTTTGCCATCCACATCCCAGACAAAAACGCCTTCACCACGGTTCAGTACCACGGGCAGGGGGTGGTAATTGTGGGCACCATATTTTTCTTCCAGTTCAAGATACTGTTGTGTCAATGCTGACATCGTGATAGTTGATTGCATAAAAACAAGTGTTGTGTGAAAACTAAAATTCAAATACGAAAAATGGAACGGGGGAGTTACCGGCTTACCAAGGCCGGTCATCACGAATGCATCATCGGTGATTGAGCAGGTCGAGATTGGAAGTAAGAAAATCTCTTGACGCTATGTTGTTAGTTACTAACACAGCTGCAAGATACAAAAGATAGCTGTAAAATTAATGGCCGTCGTAGATAACACCGGTGGTGGGGGTTTCTTTCAGTTCGATGCGGCTCAGGCCGGGTAATTGGGGTTTCAGCTTGTTCCAGAACCAAATGGTAATATTTTCAGCGGTAGGATTTTCTAATCCGGGTACCTCATTCATCACCCGGTGGTCCACCAGGTCGATCAGGGGCAGGATACTATCTTTCAATTCTTTAAAATCAATGATCCAGCCGAATTCCTTATCCGGACTACCGCTGACATATACCCGCAGGTGATAGGTATGCCCATGCATTTGTTTGCATTTATGTCCTTCAGGAACATTGGGCAGAAAGTGGGCAGCATCAAAAGCAAATTCTTTATAGATCTCCATGCGGTATAGTTTACTGCAAATGTAGCAGTCTTGCAAAAAAAGGGGAATGAGATGAGTCAGTTGCCCGGATCAGTCTCGTCAGTTGGCCAATTCCTTTACAAAATAATGTTCCGGGAAATGGAGTTCTACCTGTTTGCCTTTATCGAATATTCCAAAGACAGTACTGCCGCTTCCACTCATCGAAGCAAAGACAGCTCCCTGGATATACAGCTGGTCTTTGATCTCCACCACTTGTTTATGTTCAGTAAATACCCATTTTTCAAAATCATTCACCAGTTCATCTTTCCATCTTTGAATGGGTTGGGTAATGATCTCTTTTAATGAACGCTCCGGTACGGAAGGTTTAATATGCAGGAAGGCCCGGCCCGTATTGATATGTATGCGGGGATTGACCACGATAATTTTATAAGCCGAAAGATCAAGATCAATAGGCGTGAGTTGTTCGCCTCTTCCTGTGGCATGACAGGGTTTATTAATTATAAAGAAGGGGCAATCACTTCCGAGTTTCAGCGCATAGTGTAAGAGTTGTTCCTGCGAGAGACCCAAGTTGAATTCATTGTTCAGCAATACCAGGGTAAAAGCGGCATCAGCACTGCCGCCTCCCAAGCCAGCTCCTGCAGGAACCGCTTTATGTAAGTGCATTTGTATGGCAGGCAGTTTTGGAAAATCTTTTTTCAGCATGCCGTAGGCTTTGACGCAAAGATTATCGCTGGGGTCGCCCTGAATGACAAAACCACTTTTGCTGAAGGGAATACTGAATGTTTTAACGGTGGTGGTAAGAGGAGTGATCTCCAGTATATCGGTTAGTTTGATCGGGTAGAATACGGTTTCCAGGTCATGGTAACCATCAGGCCGTTTTCGGAGCACCCGGAGGCCGAGATTGATCTTACTGTTTGGGAAAACAATCATAGAATAAAAGGTTACGGTTGGTTTTCTTAAGAAAATTGGATTGGTAAAATAGTGTATTACCGGAAGAAATGCAATCACCCTTTATGGGGGTTTTTACTTCTTTTTCCGGCTGTTGATCTCGTCCCGGATAGCGATGGCCCTGATATAGTCTTCGTTGTCCAGCACTTCGTTCAGCAGGTGGTTCAATTCTTCCAGTGTCATGGTTTTCAGATCTTCATTACCGGTAGGGGCATCACTTTCCACCATGGCTTCCTGTTTCACTTTTTTCTTTTTGCCGGTTTTTTCGGTGTCCTCCATCAGGATGCCTGCACTTTCCAGAATATTCTCGTACGTATAAATGGGGCAGCCAAAGCGAACAGCCAGTGCCAGTGCATCGGAGGTCCTGGAGTCTATTTCAATAGTATCATTAGCAGAAGAACAAAGCAGTTTGGAATAGAAGATACCTTCCTGCAGGTCGCAGATAATGATCTCATGAAGGTCTATGGCAAAGGCATTCAGGAAATTCTTCATCAGGTCGTGCGTCAGCGGGCGGCTGGGCTGCATCTTTTCCAGTGCCACCGCTATCGCCTGTGCTTCAAAGCCACCGATAACGATCGGGAGACGCCTTAATCCATTCACTTCTCCCAGTACCACAGCATAAGAATGCGTCTGTGTGATGCTATGGGAAAGGGCCACTATTTCCAGTTCTATCTTCTTCATAATTATGGCACGAAACTAAGGGATTTTGGCTAAATGGTTCATGAGCCAACCGGGTTAATTCGGGTTAAACAAAAGAACTATTTTATAACAGAAAAGGCTGACATACAACTGTCAGCCTTTTACACTTTTTGAAAAGATATTATGCTGTTCCTTTTATCTTTTTGATAGCTTCTGTCATTTTCGGTACCACTTCAAAAGCGTCGCCCACAATACCATAATCAGCTGCTTTAAAGAAGGGTGCTTCCGGGTCTTTATTGATCACCACGATCACTTTACTGCGGTTCACACCGGCCAGGTGCTGGATGGCACCGGAAATACCAATGGCGATATATAAATTCGGAGCAATAGCAAAACCAGTTTGTCCCACATGCTCATTGTGCGGACGCCAGTGTGCATCAGCCACAGGACGGCTGCAGGCAGTAGCCGCATGTAAAACTTTGGCCAGGTCTTCCACGATACCCCAATGTTCCGGGCCCTTCATACCCCGACCGGCACTTACCACCACTTCAGCTTCTGTCAGCGGTACTTCACCACTGGCTTTACTAACGCCGGTCACCTTTACCTTAGCCGTATCGACCGTGGCGTTGAAAGCAACCACTTCAGCAGTGCCTTCCCCCGCAAGGGTCTGGTAGGCATTTGGGCTCAATGCAATGATCTTTATTTCCGTATTTACGGATATATTGGCAAAAGCTTTACCGGAGAATACATTTTTCTTCACCACAAATCCATTGCTGGTATCAGGTAAGGCAACAGCACCGGATACTAATCCTGCTTTTAACCGTACAGAAAGACGTGGAGCAATGGCTTTACCACTTAAATTATTCGAGAAGACGATCACTTTCGCCCCGCTGGCTTCTGCCACCTGTGTTAACACTTTGGCGAATACCTGTGCATCAAAATGGTTCAGTGCATCTGCTGCAACTTGATGAATTTTCTTTACACCATATTTTCCCAATGCAGCAAGATCGTCGGTAACTGATCCCAGTACAACTCCTTCGGCAGTTGTTCCCAGTTGCTCCGCCACTTTAGCACCATAAGTCAATACTTCCAAGGAAGATTTTTTTACATGGCCTTCAGCAGTATCAATGAATATTAAAACAGGCATTATAATTAGTTTGAAGTTTTAGGTTTGTTGTTTAGATCGCTTTGGCTTCTTCGTGTAATAAACGAACGAGTTCTTCCACGTTATCCGGTGATACTAATTTCACACCTGCTTTGGCAGGAGGTAATCCAAAACCAGCCACACTGGTTAGTGTATCAACAGCAGCAGGTTCCACCACTTTCAATGGTTTTGTCCTGGCACCCATGATCCCTTTCATATTGGGGATACGCTGTTCGGCCATACCTTTCTGGGAACTTACTACCAATGGCAGTTCCACTTCATTCATTTCTTCACCACCTTCAATTTCCCGGGTGATGGTTGCTTTGGTTCCGGCCAGGTCAAACTTAGCCGCTAAAGAAACATAAGGGAGATCGAGTAATTCGGAGACCATGCCGCCGATCGAAGAACCATTATAATCAATCGTTTCTTTCCCGGTGAAAATAAGATCGTAGCCACCCTGTTTCGCTACTTCAGCGATCTGTGAGGCGATATAATAACTGTCGTGGTTGTCTGCATTTACCCGGATCGCTTCATCACCACCAAGGGCTAATGCTTTACGGATAATCGGTTCTGCATCAGCAGCACCAACAGTAATTAAGTGAATAACGGTAGAAGGATCGGCTTCTTTCAGTTCAATGGCACGAACAAGAGCATACCATTCATCGTAAGGATTGATGATCCACTGCACACCGCCCGTATCGAATTTCGTGTTGTTATCGGTGAAGGCTATTTTTGCCGTGGTGTCCGGCGTTTTACTGATACAAACCAGGATCTTCATAATTAAGTATTGTTTTAATTTAGTTTGCAGTCACTGCTTTAAAGTTCTTTGTCCTTCGACTTCGCTCAGGACGAGTAACAAAATTGGTTGTTTATGCAACTAAAACAAAGATAAGTGATGTAAAGGTAAATCCGGGCAATTCCGGGCAAATTTTTTATATCAACATGGACAGGATCGAAAAGTTGAAAGAATTTCTGAAGACAAGTCCCACGGACAGCTTTTTGCAGCATGCCCTGGCACTGGAATATATCAAGCTTGGGAATGATGAAGAAGCCAGGCTGTTATTTGAGCAAATATTGAACAGGGAGCCGGGTTATATTGGCAGTTATTATCATTTGGGTAAACTACTGGAACGAAATAAAGATGAAGAGGGTGCTGTTAAAGTGTATGAGAAAGGAATGGAAGAGGCGAAGAAGGCCGGGGATAATCATGCATTCGGTGAATTGAGAGGGGCACTGGAAGAATTAACATTTTAACCGCTGTCCTGGAGGGGAACCTGGTCCGGAGATCAACATTGAAATTGTAAGTGCATAAAATGCCTGGCTGAATGAATGTATCATTATTTAAAAAGCACATCGCTGATCAGCATCTTTTCACGGCAAAAGATAAATTGCTGCTGGCCGTAAGTGGTGGTGTTGATTCCGTCGTGCTGTGTGAGTTATGCAAACAGGCCGGATATGATTTTGTTATTGCCCATTGTAATTTTCAATTAAGAGGAGCGGAGAGTGAAAGAGATGAACAGTTTGTACAGCAACTGGGCGAAAAATATGGCGTTGAGGTACAAGTTAAAAGATTTGATACGGAGCAATATGCTGCTGCAAATAAATTATCCATCCAGGAAGCAGCAAGGGCATTGCGGTATGAATGGTTTGAGGAGTTAGCTGTTAGTCCTGAGTCGGGAGTCG
>CALRSN020000210.1:0-5242 GCA_943370865.1 Bordetella parapertussis | reverse complement strand
GTCTTTATAAGTGCCCTCCAGCAAACCTGATTTTACTTTCACCACCGCCGGGTGATGAAAAACGAGTAGAAGTTTTTGTGTTCTATAGGGTCCGAACGTGAGGATGTCTTCCTTGTAATAATAACTGGGAGCATTCCATTTTATTCTTTCGCTCAATTTGGAGCTGGCTCCTTTAATGATCTTCCGCACTGTTTCGATCTCACTCTTCACAGCAGGGGCAAGATTGTTTAACCAGGCTTTCACCTGTTCTTCATCCGTTGGTTTCTTTGACTTTGCTGCCGGGGCAGCCTTTTCTTTTTTTGCTCCCTTTTTCGCTTTTGCTTTCTCCAGGTTTTGCAACACCCTGAATTTTACGATCTGTGTGATGAGTCCAACAGGTAATGGTTTATCCAACGGAAATTGTACAGTTCCTTTGGAGGTCACATAGTTTGATAACTCTTTAGTGAAGGCTTCAATACCTGCGGCACCGGGGTAAAAACCAATATGTGTTTTATAACCGGAGAAGTGAACCAGGTTGCCTTCCAGCACAAAAGTGGGTATGCCATAGCTGATGGTCTCTGTTGCTTTGGGAGCTGCTTTCTGAATAATGGCCCTGATCTTCCTGAGCATGACCTGGGTTGCTGTTGGAAAACCGGCTATGAATTCATCGGTATTTTTAGCGGCTTTTTGCATATCTTTGTAGTTAAGGTGCTGGTAGTTTATTTTTCCAATTGCTGTTTCAGATTCACCAGGTTTTGCTGCATATCCTTGCCCACCAGTTTTTCCATAAAGAGGTTCATGATATTCATCGGGAATTTTGATTTGCCGGTAAAAACATTGCTGACGCTGGTCTGTGATCCGTTGATGGCTGTTACCGTGGTAGTGGCCCAGTTGGTTCCTTCAAATGGTTTTTTAAAACGTATCTCCACTTTCATAATTTCTCCTTCCTGTATTTTAATGATCTCCTGAGCTCCAATACCCACATTCTTGTCTTTACTTTCCCAGGATGAAATAAAACCAACAGTTCCGTCAGTCCCGGTATAGACGATCTTAATATTCGGGTCCTTCATCACCCATACGCTATACTTTTCCTGGTTACGGATCAGTTTTACATAATTAAATACTTCCTGTTTGGGTTTGTTGATCACAATTTGTTTTTCCAGCCTGCATTCTTTTTTGGTGAGCAGGGCGACGATAAGAAAAAGGGCAATGATACCGGCCAGTACAAGGCCAATCGTAATAAGAACACTCATGTTGGTTGTTTTAGTTGGTTGATAGTTTACACGGATGAAAACGGTTGCAGGTATTCATCAGTCATTCTAATATACTACAGTTATATCCATTTTCCGTCATCAATGTGATGACCTGTACCGGATGAAAATCTTGTCCCTCCAGCCGCAGCACCTTATCACAATCATGCAGGTCAATATTGATCCTGCTGGCCGGGAAATGCTCTTTCAGTAACCCGATCATCTTCCGGGCCTTGTCCACTTCGTCCACATTGGTTTTAAATACTTCGATCATACAATACATTCTTGATAACAACTTCATTGCTGCTTTCCCTCCAGGTAATGCAAAATATTTTTTACCTGCTGCAAATGCCTTTGCGTATGGAACCACACAAAATACAGGATCTCCAGTTTGCTGATATCCCCGAAAGCGGGGTGATTGATCAATACAGAAAGGTCCGTCTGATCACTAACTTCTTTTATGGTACTGAATGAACGTTCCAAATGGTGGATCATTACTTCCTTTTTGTACACATCTTTAGCAGGTATAATGAAGTCAGGGGCTTTGTATTTTTTTGAAAAATCCAGGAAAATATCTTCCAGTTCCCCGGCCCGTTCATCCGCGGCCCGGTTAATGGGAGTTCCCGCTAATGATAAAGCCTTTGCAATGGAAGTATTGGATAAAGTAATATGATCAGCCACCTGGGCTATAGTCCAGCTTCCTTCAAAAGGAACTGTATTGGCCATCGCCTCAGTGGTGCTTTTTAATAAATTGATCAGTTCAACGCCTGTTGCATTCATTGAATCAATAATAATACTGTTGTTGGCAGAGGTAATTGGCATAATGCTATTTCTGCTAACAAACCTAAACAACCTGTTTTGATCAGGCGGGGTGTCAATGCGGCAATCCATGGGGTTGATTGCGACAAATCAATTTCCTACATTTGATCATCAAACAACCAGCGATGAAACATATATCCATACTTATACCTGTTGGACACAGCAGCCTGCCCAATATTGACGGATCACAGCAGATACTAACAGAAGTGAATAATATCCTTATCAGCATGGGCAAAGAACCGTTGTTCAAAATACAATTAGTAGGACTCTCCCGGGAAGTGCCGCAACGGAATGGATTGTACACGATACAACCGGATGTGCTGATCAGTGAAGTGACAAAAACGGATATCATTATTATTCCGGCCATGCATGGGGACCTGCCAGCAGCCATGGAAGCAAATGCAGCTTTTCTCCCCTGGATGACGGAACAGTATAAGAAAGGGGCCGAACTGGTTAGCTTTTGTATTGCTGCTTTCTTTGTGGCCTCCACCGGTTTGCTGAACGGGAAAAAATGCGCCACACATTGGATCGTAGCCAACCAGTTCAGGGCCATGTTTCCCGAAGTGATATTGGTGGATGATCGCATCATGACCGAAGAAGATGGTATCTATTCAAGCGGCGGAGCTTATTCTTTCCTGAATTTGCTGGCTTACCTCATTGAAAAACATGCGGGCCGTGATGTGGCCATCCGCATTGCGAAAACATTTATGATCGACATCGACCGGGAAAGCCAGTCGCCTTTCATTATGTTCAACGGGCAGAAAACCCATGAAGATGAACCTATCAAAAAAGCACAGGATTTTATTGAACGGAATTATAATGACAAGATCACGGTGGACCAACTGGCGGATATGCTTGCACTTGGGCGAAGAAATCTCGAAAGACGTTTTAAAAAAGCCACTGCCAATACCGTGGTGGAATATATACAACGGGTAAAGATCGAAGCGGCCAAAAAAGGCTTTGAGACCAGCCGTAAGAATATCAACGAAGTGATGTATGAAGTGGGGTATAATGATACCAAGGCTTTCCGCACCACCTTTAAAAAAATAACCGGCCTCTCCCCTGTTGAATACCGGAATAAATACAACAAGGCTTCCATAGCGTAAGCTTATTTGTGCCTCTACTTTTTTAAATTGCTTGTCCAAACGTCAGTAAATTATTATCAGGATCGAGCAATGAAAATTCCTTTTGCCCCCAGGGTTTCAGTTGCAAGGGCCCTGCCGGGTGGATGCTCACTTGTTGAGCTAGCAATGACTGGTACAGGTTCTCAATATCATCCGTCCGGATATAGACCTGCCCGTAATTTTCGTTGGGATCAAGTTCTTTGAACTCAAAAAAATGAAGCTCAATAGTATCTTTTTGCAGCATCAGGTAGCCATCATAGTCCGCAGTCCCTAATTGCCGGAAGCCTAACTGGTTGATATAATAATCTCTTGTCACTGCTTTATTCCGCATGGGCAGTTTGGGATGAATGGCGGTGAGCATTGGGTCAAATTTTTAGTAAAGTAAATGTTTAATCCTGGAATCAGGGCAATGTTGTGTGATTACCCCGGGCACTATACTACAACTATGAAAGGAAAAATTCGCAGAGTTAGAAAGATGAGGTTTGAATTGTTTTTTACACAGTTCATGTTGGCTGCAGTATTTAAAAGTTCTCGGTTTTGGATATTTTGGATTTGTTGATATCAAAAGCTATTTCTTTTGTCTTATTCATTGGCGAATCATATCCGTAAACTATATTTTTATTGAACCTATGCAGATCTAGTACTCGGAATGTATTTCCATAAAGTATACGAGTTCTTTTTATCGTATCAATAACGACAATTTGTTGAACTGTTCCTTTAAAGAATTTTTTCGTCCATATAGGGATTGCAATCAAATTGCCTTCTGTTTCCCAAATAGGAGGTCCTGCGCAGTAGTCTGCTATTTTGTATTTAGTCCCAAAATCGATAAGAAAACACTGTCCAATTAACGGAGAGCCCATTGCAATTTCATTTAGTTCTCCGTATTCAATTCTTTTATTCGAATTATCTGGAGAAAACAACGCTGTGTCTTTGTTTGAAAATGTCCATGGGTTTTGAGATGGTTCAAGCATGGGTTTCTAATATTGCGCCCAACTGGCAGGTATTGCCGATGGTGGGGAATTAGAATTCCGTCCGCCGGAACCACTGCCTGGCTTTTTGATAAAGTTAAATATTAAGAACTAAAGCTGGGCTTTATTCGTCTAGCCCCGAACCACAGTAGAGCAGAATTATCGCTGCTGATTGCTCCAATGTCCAGCCCCACTATTGGCAATACCAATGTTATATGCCGTTTTGCTTAGTCAAGTTTTTCAAATGCACAAGTCCCACCGATATTGTTGGAAGTAATATACTGGCAGTAGTATTTATTTTTTGTCCATGAAGTAATCCTGACTTTAATATATTCAATGTTGTCATTTGTTGATGGGTTTGCAACATTCTTAAGCCTATAAATTAAATAGTCGTTGTCTGTACTCCATTCAATTTTGTACTCTTTTTTCGATTCTCCTGCAATTTCAGTTTGCTTGGTTTCTTCTCTAACTACTTTTGCGTCGTCATTGGTATTTAAATATTTAAATGTTCCTGTTCTAAAAGTCTTTGGGGCTTTGTAAACTCCTGTACTTGGTATGTTGAACCAATTTGAGTCTAAGGCCTCGTCATAACTTAGCTTTGTCAAAGTTGATGATGTAATTCCACCTAGTGTGTCAACCATAAGTATTTTAGAAGGGCAGGTAATTCCTTTGGCTTTATAAAAATCTATAAAAACTAATTTATTTAAGTTTGGATATATAATCATGATAAGGTTACCAGTTTTCTTGTCATAATAATTAATGGTAGTTCTTCCTAATGGTGATGAAGCCAAAACGACAAAACAATCAAAATTTTGAAATTTTTGGTCAGCTTCTCTTTTCAAAGTATAACCTAATTTCTTGTATCCGTATTCAAGAAATATATACGATTGTAATTGTAGCTCTTCTAATTTTAAGGGGTCAAGAATTTCTTGTGCATTTTCATTACTTATTAATGCAGCTTTACCTTTATTATAAACTGTCGTTGTATTAGTATAACCCAAGCTTAAAGAGCTGATATAGTATTTGTCAAAGCCCATTCTCTTTACTGAAAAATATAGCGTGTCGCCTTTTGATGTAACTATTTGAGAAATGGTTTCGACAT
>CALRSN020000209.1:0-5250 GCA_943370865.1 Bordetella parapertussis | reverse complement strand
TTGCAATATGCCCGCAGGTTATCCAGTTTCTGCTGATCGAATATGGCCCCGGCAAAATGAATAGTAGGACTTGTAATGTATTTCTGCACCAGTTTTTGGCCGTAATTATTCTTCGTATTCCCTATAACAAGAAATTTATCACCTGTGCCACTGGCTATATAGCCATCCAGGATCATTTCGATGTTATTCTCCGGTTCCATACGGGCAATGAGTAAATAGTATTCACCTTGCCGGGTATTAAATTCTTTTAAAACATCTGCTGACAAAGCGGAGCTGAAGTTTGCCCCATATGGAATGAACTTCGAGTTGATATCATATTTTTCATCCAGGTATTTTTTAATAGCGACAGAATCTGCAATGTGGTACTTGCTGAAACGGACAGCTAATTTTTCGGCATATTTCAGGAAATAGCGAACAGGTTGGGAATATTTGCTCCGTTTCCATTCCAATCCATCCATATTGGAAATGATGATAGACTGTTTGGGAAACATCCAACCCCAGATAGAACTGCTGGTATATCCCATGAATAAAAGGATGTCATATTCCTGCTTTCTTGCATGACGAATACAATTCAGGTCGTACAGGAATTGCCCTGCCGTGCCTATTCTTTCTTCCGGATCGTAACAGTGTATTATTTCCACATCCTTCCATTTTTTTTCTTTGTAAGGATGAGCATGTGAATTATAGACGGTGACAGTATGGCCTTTTTTTGTCAATCCGTCTGCTAAAAAAGTAACAGCCTGCTCGTAACCACCATAGTGATTAGGGATACCTCTTGTTCCGGCTATGGCGATCTTTAGTTTCATTTCGTATGTAAAACAGATTTATAAACTTCTATAGTTTGGGCAGCTGTTTTTTCCCATGTATAAGAACTGCTGATCTTCTCGGCTAATAATGAAGTTGTTTCCTTTTTGGCTGCATTATCAACTGTGGCATAGATGGATGAAAGTGAAGCGGGATCGCAGTAAAGAGCATCTTCTCCAAAATAGGAGGAGGCAAAACCATTCTTTGTAGAAACAATATTACATTTCAGGGCTGCCGCTTCAAGAGAGGCGAGACCACAGTTCTCATACCAGCTTGGGAGTACATGCACTTTTGCTTTTTGATAATACTGCAGTAGTTTCTCCTGTGGAAGATGATCAATGAAACTAATATTACCTGCTGCGCTTTTTTTACAAGCGTGGTAATAATTCATTTGATTAGGTGCTGCTGCGCCGACTAGTAAAAGTCGGTAAGCCGAGTTGTTCAATGCTTTTATTAGGTTCAGCTGATTTTTGATCCCCTCGATCCTAGCCACACAGATAACAAGGTCTTCCTCTTTTGAAATAGTTTCGTTTGTTTTGAAGCGAAACGGGTCAATACCCAATGGAATATTTCTTTGCAGTTGAACCGCCCCGAATTTATTTTTTATTACCCGGTATTCTTCTTCGCTTCCGGTTAGTAATGCTGAGCAATTTTTCAAAATTCCTGTAATGGATTTTTGTTGTCCTTTTCTCAAATAGGAGATTCCCGGTAAAATGTCTTTCCCCACCAATCCTCTTGCAATGGTTTTCAGGTATTCATTTTTTTTCGCCGGAAAGAGTTTAAAGAAAGGCGCTGTCCAGCCTTTGCGGTGAAACTGATCATATTCGGTATAGTCGATCCAGATTGGAGACAGTACATAAGGTGTATCAGATCTTTCTATATGCCTGAGTATATCCGCGGGCCGTGTTATATTAAAGAAATGCAGCAGGTCGTATTGATTATAGTCGGGTTTTTTGTTGGCCAGGATGATCTCTGATCGGATACCCAATGCATTGAGATGACTGTTTGTTTCCAGCAGTTGTATCGTGTCGCCACCACGGGCGGTAAATAATGTTGATCGGGTAATCAGCGCTACTCTCATAAGTCAGGATTGTATTTTTGATTTTCGATACAACCATTGAATAAAGAGCTCAGGAAAAAAACTCAGCAGGTACAACGCATAATTTTCCCATTTGGCAGGATGCAGTTCGATAGCCCTGGAAAATTGACGTCTTGCTCTTGCCGGCTGATGATTATTGACCAGGAATTTTTTTCCGCACAAGGCATGGTAGGCTCCTTCTTTAATATCTTTCGTTTGCTGTGTTTGAACCAGAAACTTTAGTCTTTCTCCGTCTTCAGCGGAAGCATATCCCTGCCCGAGGATTTTTTGTTTTAATAAATTAAATTCTTTACTGCACCATTTTTCATCAATGGTAGCCGAGGAGGGATTAAAACGGACTTTGATCAGTTGTTCCTGCAAGTTGCAAAACTTTCCCTGGCTGACTAATCTTATCCATAATATATGATCTTCAAAATTGTGAGCATGGACAGGGTAGCCACCTGCCTTCAGTACAGCTTCTTTACGATACATGACAGCGGAGTGAATGAAAGGACATGTATGTATTATTGCCGCGGTCAGTGCTTCATGACTGTATCCCGGGCATTTAAAATCAAAAAGGTATTCCCCGTTTGCCGAGATATACTCGGCCTCGCCACCACAGATGACATAGCCGGGATTATTTTCAAGAAAGTCATATTGTTTTCTCAGGCGACCTGGCAAACAAATATCATCTGCATCGAAACGGGCAATATAGTTTGTATTAGCCTCCTGTAAACCCCTGTTAAGGGCTGCTGAAATTCCGCTATGTTCTTGTGAGATAATACGAATACGTTTATCCCCAAATCCCCGGACGATGTTAACTGTTCCGTCTGTTGAACCATCATCAATGATCAGCAATTCAAATGTGTCAAAATCCTGTGCTAAAACCGAACTGATGGCCTCCTCAATATAGGTAGCCGTATTGTAGGCAGGCATCAATATGGTAATTTTGTTACTGTTCATCAGGTACTGCTTCTTTAAGCTCCTTTTTGTGCATCAGCATTAATAGTTCAAAGAGTATCATCACTGATAATTGCTCAAACCAATAACCAACCAGCAGGCAACCACCTATAAAGAATAACAAGGGAAGGCCGGGTCTTTTTTTTGTAGCTATTTTGAAAAAGAATAGGAAATAGAAGAAAATAAATGACAAGATTCCTGCTATACCATATTCTGAGACTAACTGGTCAGCAACAGAATCAGGACTGTTGATTAGGGAATGCTTTTCGGCATCAGCGCTAAAATAACTCAGATGAAGTGCCAGGTGGTTAGAAAGAAAAGCGGGGTTTGTATAAGCGTATTGCTTTGGGTAGCCGCCCGCAATTTGCAGACCCGTGGCCCGGAAGGCCAGCCGGGAAGAAAAATTCCCGATGCCTGTTCCTGATACAATTTTTCCAGGATGCTTTTGAAAATAGGTTATTGTTTGTTCAAGGGCAATCAATTTTCCCGGTTTTGATCTTGCCCTCTGTTTAATAGTATCGGGCAGTCTAGTGCTGATATTATTTTCGGTAAAGGCCAGGAGTTGTTTTTGTAATTGGGTCGTATCTTTTTTTCGCTGGTAAGGCTCACTGTGAATATTGGCTTTGGGTAAGGTTGGTTTAGTAACAGCGGTTTGGTTGATACTTTTTCCTGCTATGCTATTTTCTTTTTTTATGACAGCAGCATTTTTAATAGAGGCCAGGCTGTCAAGATATTTTTTAGCGATTTCTTTTCTTGGATCAATAGCACCCTTTTCCGGCAGAACCTGCATACCTGAAGCAGAGTTTTTTTTGCTTCCAAATAGTTTGTTGCCCGCATATTGATTATTCTGAGGGGAGATACGAATAAGAAACAGGGCAGTAAAAAGCAGGCAGATAATAATGATACTTTTTTGATTGCGGGTACTCTGGAAAATAAAAAGGAGCAATAGTGTTGCTCCTAAGAGCAGGTTAATGAAATTGCTTGCAGTTAGCAGCATGGCAATCATACTGACCAGTACCAACATCATTTTCTGACGACACAAAAACCAGATAACGGCTAATGAATGGATGATGGCATTGGTTGTGGAAACATCAAAGCTTATACCCGTCAGCCGGTCACCGGTACTGATAAAATATTTCTGATACATTCCCTGGTAGGTATATGGATTGATATCCCCGGCGTCCAACATAATGTAAATAAGCTGACCGATGGTGATGACAATATTGAGAATAAAGAATACTGTAACGGTAGAATTTAGTTTTTCAATAGCGGTTGTCTGGGTAAACTGACTACTGATAAGTGATGCGCCGGTACAAAGCAGCCAGAAACAGGTTCCAACGAGGAAAAGAATAAAGTAGTTGATGGAAATGCTATTTGCAGAGAGCAAGAGATTCACTGCTGAAATAAGGATCAATGAAGCATAAAACCAAATAAAGGACTGGTTCCAGTATTGCCATCTCAACAGTTCTTTTCTTTTAATGAAAATGAACAGGAGGATGCAGGTAACTTTAATTATCAGTTTCACATTCATCACCATCACAAGAAACAGCAGTAGCGACCAGTCAATTTTATTCGCCCATTGTTTGATATCATTTCTTTTTAGCCTCATGCAACCGGTTCTTTCACTCTTTTTACGGCGTAATCAAAAATTATTGTCCCGTCATCAGTATTTACTTCCCTGTATGAATTGAAACTGAATTTTTGGATAAACTGTGTTTTAAATTCAACTGCCCTTTCTCTGAATGCCAGGTAAATTTTATCAGAAACAGGATAATGTTTTATAATGAACCCCGGCAGGAACGCTGTTCTCAATCTATCCAGTTTTGCCCGCAGAAAGAAATCTTCATGTTCTCCAACTTTCAGGTTCTCATCCCAGCCTCCGATTTTTCGAATACTGTCTGTGCGGCCAATAAAGAAATTATTTACCAGGTCGCAGGGGTAGAACGAGGAATCCCTGGGCGCTTTATTGCTTATACGAAGAGTGCAGTTATTGTTTTCAACGACAAAATTTCCAATATGAGCTGATTTAAGTGGAATTTGATTGAAGTAGCGCCATGCCAGGGCCGGGGTTAGTAATATGCGGACCAGCCTCCTTACACTGTTTGCTGAAAGAAGATTGTGAAATATTCCTCCCCCGATATCGAGATGCTGTTCTTCCATTAGTTTTAATACTTCGGACAGGTCTGTTTTTTTATGCCAGGCAAAATCATCATCAAAAAGCAGGAAGAAGGAAGTTTTTGTTTTTTCCAGCAGCGCATTTCTACCTGCTGATAATCCCGAATCAAAAGGAAGTGTATAGTAATGTATATCCAGGGAAGGGAAACGGGTGAGAATTTCTTTTTTGTACGGGAACCTGCTGTCGTCTGCAATCAATATAGATAATCTGCAGCCGGCTTTTTCCAACGAAT
>CALRSN020000208.1:0-5251 GCA_943370865.1 Bordetella parapertussis | reverse complement strand
CCCCGCCTGAGCCATTTTCGTAAGTCCGTCAAACCCTTTACAGGGCTGGTATTTTTCAGCTATTTGTATTACTTTTAGAATTCATTCAATTGACTATGAAGTTCAATCCAATTCCCCTGATAACACTATGCCTGTTAGCGAACTTTTCTTCATTGGCGCAGGATGACAGCCGGTATATGTTGCAACTTCAGGGTGGTTCATTTATACCTTCGAAAAATATTACTCCGAAAAAAATTAATTCAATTCAGCCACGATCTGCCGAGGGATTGTCTTTTCTAGTTTTGCAATTTGAACAAATACCCACTCAGGCAGAAAGAAAACAATTATCGCAGGCGGGAATAGAATTGCTCGATTACATTCCTAACTATGCATACACTGCAACAGTCACAAGTTCTTTTGATATTTCAGTATTGCAACGGGTTAATGCCCGGGCAATTGTTGACCTGGCTCCTGTACAAAAAATGCAGACCGGCTTAGCAACGGGAAATTTTCAGGCACATGCCATAAAGACCTCCGGTAAGATTGATGTATGGATCAGTTTCCCGAAGACTGTTTCAATTGAAAAGACAATACAACTTCTGCAGGCTAAAAATTTTGAAATAAATAATATTGATTATAAAAACTACCGAATTCTTGGATTGCGGCTGTCAATAAACCGGTTGGACGAACTTGCGTCTATGTCTGTAGTAGAATATGTGCAGGCTGTTCCAAAAGAAGACCAGGCCCTCAATACAAATAGTATGGCTGCATCAAGGGCAAATATCGTAAAGGCGCCATTAGGATATGGAGGGTACAATCTGAACGGACAGGGTGTAGTTGTCGGCATAGGCGATGATGGAGATGTGCAATCGCATTTGGATATAGCAGGGCACCTCGTTAATCGTGCTGGTAATTCTATCAAGGCACATGCGACACATGTGGCAGGTACAGTAGCCGGTGCAGGTTTAATAAAGGAATTATATACTGGCTATGCACCAAAGGCAACTATAGTAAGCCAGGTCTTTTCAGGCATTTTCAATAATGCACCAGCTTATGTGCAGGATTATGGTATGGTGATCACTAATAACTCCTTTGGCACTGTTACCAATGATTGTTTTTATAATGGATTGTATGATTTAACGTCAAGGATACTGGACCAGCAGGCCATTGATCTTCCGGAATTACAACAGGTATTTGCAGCAGGTAATGATGGGAGCAGAACCTGTACTCCCAACCCCACAGGTTTTAGAACAGTATTGGGTGGGTATCAATCCGCTAAAAATGTTTTGACAGTAGGCAGTACCGATTATAAAAGTGATGTCAGTAGTTTTTCCAGTCGTGGACCTGTCAGAGACGGCAGGCTGAAGCCGGAAATTATGTCACAGGGACAGTTTGTTGCGTCAACATGGGTTAATAATATTTACAGTTATAATAATGGTACCAGCATGGCAGCCCCGGGAGTTTCCGGAGGACTAGCTTTATTAGTTCAACGGTACCGCCAGCTAAACGGCGGCGCAAATCCTAAAAGTGGATTAATGAAAGCTCTCTTTTGTAACGGAGCCTCCGATAAGGGAAATACAGGTCCTGATTTTCGGTATGGACTGGGCAGAATGGATCTGTTACGTTCCATCACGATGATGAATAATACAACTTACTTCAATTCATCAGTGGCAAATACAGTAACGAATACACACACTATAACAGTGCCAGCTAACACCGCACAATTAAAGGTATTGGTGTATTGGCAGGATCCTCCTGCTTCTGTAATGGCGACGAAAACACTTGTGAATGATATTGACCTGGAAGTAGTGGATCCTTCCAGTGCGGTTACACTGCCCGCCATATTAGATACCGCTTATTCAAATGTCAATAACCCGGCTACGCAGGGGGCTGATCATGTCAATAATATTGAACAGGTGGTGATCGATAACCCGGCAACAGGTAATTATGATATCAGGATAAAAGGAACTGCCATTGCGCAAAATCCTTCACAGGAATATTTTTTAGTGTACGATGTAATTCCGGCGGGTCTTGTCCTGACAAACCCCGTTGGGGGTGAAGCCATGGTGCCATCTGTATCTGCGCTGGATACAGTGTATATCCAGTGGGATTCTTATGGTGGCAGTTCCAATGATTTTACCCTGGAGTTTTCCAGTGATAACGGTACAAACTGGACAACATTAAGCAATACTATCCCCGCTGCAAATCGTATTTATAACTGGGGGGTACCCAATATACCAACCGAACAGGCACGAATCAGGATTACAAAGAACGGTACAGGCCTTACACAAACAAGTTTCCCGTTTACAATTTTGACGGTAAATACTGTTTCGTTAGATGCAGTACAGTGTGAGGGCTATATCAAAATAAACTGGACGTCAGTTCCCGGTGCTACGGACTATGAGGTTATGATGTTGCAGGGGGGTGACATGGTTTCAGTTACCACTACAACATCACTCAGTCATACTTTCAGCGGATTATCGAAAGACTCACTGTATTGGGTCACTGTACGACCCAGGATAAACGGGAGCCCGGGCCGGCGAGCAGATGCTGTTTCCCGTCAGCCGAACAATGGTACCTGCGTTGGTACTATCTCCGACAATGATCTTAAAATAGATGCGGTGGTTTCACCAGCTTCTTCCGGCAGAATTTTTACTTCAACAACGCTTTCTTCAGCTACTGCTGTAACTATTCGTATCAAAAATCTTGATGATGTAGTTTCTTCAGGAAATATTGATGTGAGTTATTCGATCAACGGTGGTGCACCGGTTAATGCAACGATCACATCTCCGCTTGCTGATATAGCTGCCGGAAGTACTATCGATTATACATTTGTAACAACTGCTGATCTGTCAGCAGTGGGTATTTATTCTATACAGGTTATCGCCACTAAAGCGTCTGATCCTGTTGTAGCCAATAATAGTTATACCAAAGTCTTTAAACAATTAGATAATCAACCGATCAATGCTCCGCAACTTCCCTGGCTGGATAACCTTGAGTCTGCATCTGTACAGACTGTTACAACAGGCCAGATGGGTTTTAACGGGTTAGACAGGTATGATTTTGTAAATGGAACGGTTTACGGACAGGCAAGAACCTTTATTAATACAGGCATTGCTTATTCAGGATCAAAAGCGATCACACTTGACCAGAACAGGTATATCAGCGGGGGCAATGTGGATTCACTGACAGCAACGTTCAACCTGGCAACTTTTAATACGGCAACTGATGATATAAGAATTGATTTCAGGTACAAAAACCATGGCCAGAAAGCCAATGCGGCTGATAAGGTCTGGATAAGAGGCAGCGATACAGATCCGTGGGTGGAAGTATATGATCTTTTTGCAAATCAGAATCCTGCCGATGGCTCTTATAAATTAGCAGGCAGTATTGAAGTAAGCGATTCACTGGTAGCGCATAGCCAATCCTTTTCAACCAGCTTCCAGGTAAGATGGGGCCAATGGGGGGAATATATAGCTGCTGATAACGAATCAGCCGCAGGATATACATTTGATGATATAAGAATATACAGGGCTATTGATGATATTCAGTTGATCAGTATTGATACACCATATACAGTTGCCTGTGGCCTGAATACCACGGTCCCGGTAAAGATTACGGTGCGTAACACCTCGAATACAGCTGTTAATAATATTCCGGTTGTGCTAAAAGTGGATGGAACGGTCATTGCAACAGAAACGATTGCTGCTATTCCGGCCAGCTCTTCCTTACAATATACATTTACAGCAACAGCAAACCTTTCTTCCACTGGTAATCATTTGATAGAAACCTGGGTGAATTTAGCAACTGATAATTACCGGGAAAATGATACTGCCCGTGCAGTTATTGATAACCTGCCATTTATTACCACGTTCCCGTATTTACAAAACTTTGAAGCAGGGGATGGCTCATGGTATACAGGAGGTATAAGAAGCTCCTGGGAGTATGGTACGCCTGTGTCAGCAAAAATCAAACGTGCGGCAAGCGGAACCAAAGCCTGGAAGACAAATATTAGCGGCTATTATAATGATGCAGAGTTCTCCTACCTGTACTCTCCATGTTTTGATATCTCGGGAATGACTGTTCCAACACTCAGCCTGAGCATTGCTATCGATATTGAGGATTGCGGCGTTACTTTATGTGATGCTGCCTGGGTGGAATATTCGACTGATGGAGGGACTGTTTGGACGAAACTGGGTGCTATGGGTCAGGGTACCAATTGGTATAATAAAGATTATGCAGGTAATCAATTGTGGAGTCAGCAAAATTATACCCGCTGGCATGTCGCTACGACAGCATTGCCAACGGTTAATAACAGCATGCTGCGACTGAGGTTTGTTTTTAATTCGGATGAAGGGGTTATAAAAGATGGCATTGCCATTGACGATATCCATATTTATGATAACATCTACGGAATTTATACCGGGCCTACCATGGGTGCCCCGGTGATGCAATCAATACCCGGCGGAGTTAATACCTGGGTTGATTTTACAACGGGCGGCAAACTGGTTGCTTCTGTTCATCCGAATAACCAGGATATGGGTGATACCTATGCACAGGCTTATATTCATACCGGAGCAGTAAGGACCAGTGACGGGCAATATTACCACAACAGGAATATTACCATCAAGCCCGATCCTTCATTAGTCAACCTGGCCGACTCTGCAACGGTACGTTTTTATTTCCTGGACAGCGAAACAGAAGCACTCATCGCTGCAACAGGCTGCGGTAGCTGCACCAAACCTTCTATGGCTTATGAGTTGGGTATTTCCAAATACAGTGATCCGAATGATGCGGTGGAAGACGGAAGCCTGGGTAACAGCCTTGGTAACTACTGGAGTTTTATCAATGCAACTAATGCTGTAAAAGTTCCGTTTGACCAGGGATATTATGCTGAACTCAAAGTGAAGAATTTTTCCGAGTTCTGGTTGAATAATGGCGGCTTTGATAATAACCATCCGTTACCGGTTCAATTGATTAGTTTTTCAGCGAATAAAACAGCTGACCGGAAAAATGTAATGTTGAACTGGAAAACAGCTTCCGAGTTTAATGTCAGTCGGTTTGAAATAGAGCTGGCCAAAGGCAATGATGACTTCCGGCTGAACAGGTTTGCAAAGATCGGGGAGCTGAGCAGCAACGGCAATTCAACTATCGATCAGCAATATGGATTTATGGATACAGAGAATAATAAGCTGGGTGTACGTTACTACCGGTTAAAGATCGTGGACAACGATGGTAGTTTCAGTTATTCTGCTGTGCGGTCGGTGGTCTT
>CALRSN020000207.1:0-5278 GCA_943370865.1 Bordetella parapertussis | reverse complement strand
TTGTTAACACACAGAAAGATTATTTTTTTGTTCTAGAACTGTTTGGGATATGCGCTTTCAGCTCAACAGAGAATAACCTGCCGATAGAAGGTGAGCCTACAAATTCCTTCTGATCGGTATCAAAAATATTACTGATACCTGCACCAATGCTAAGTGTGCTGTTCAGTTTCATACCGGCACTCAGGTCAACTGTAGTAAATCCACCCAGTGCACCCCAGTTAAAATTCTTCACATAGTTTCTTGGCTGGTTATTCAGGGGATTGATCCCACCATACACCACTCCTCTTTTTCCTGCACCCGCAGCCGTAGCGATCTGGTTGCCGCTGTACATATCGTATTCTTGCACATACCTTACAGAAAGGTTGATAAATGCTTTGCCTTTGGCCAGGTTCTGGAAACTTAACGTAGAAGCCAGCCTGTTCTTTGGTGCATTCAAACTTCTTTCTTCTAAAGAAACATAGCCATCCTTGTTCGCATCATTCTGTATATTATCTTTTGTGATATCAGAACCGAACCAGCTGTATTTAACCGCCAGGCTTACATTGTCCGTAAAGAAATAATTCACGCCCAGGTCAACCCCATAGGATTTTACTTTTCCATAATTGAAGTAGGTACTGAAAGCTGCACCGGAGAGAATATTATTATTAGTGGTACCCGGCAGTAACAAAGGCGTACTGATCGTTATATCACCTACTTTCAAAGCACGGCCACCTACGGTAAGTGCAGGGCTCAGGAAATTGGTGCTGCTTCCATAATAACCATTCACATCAACATATAATTTTTTCCCGATGGCTCCTTTATATCCCAGTTCCCAGGTACCGATCTCTTCCGGTTTCAATGGAGTGGTTTGTAACTGCTGTGCAGTATTGGTTACATCAGCTCCGTTCGGAATATAGGTTACCCCGTTACCGTTGCCAAATACCAACCCGAATACACTGGCTCTTTGAAACAGGATGATCGGGGCTGCAAAAGCTTTACCCCAGGTCAAACGAACGGCACCACCCGGAACCGCTTTTACCAACCCAACTTTGGGAGCAAACATATTTCCAAACAAGCTGTGATGATCGAGACGGGCAGCAGCTACTAATTTCATTTCTGCCGGCAATTTCTTTTCCAGTTGTATTGCACCACCATATTGAGTGATCTCCACTTTATTATTAGCATCGATCAGTACCGTACCAAAGGTCTTGGGTGCATCTTTCTGGTACGAAGCTCCTACTACCATGTTCAGGCCGATCTCACTGAAATTATAATTGTATTGTGCTTCCGCATTGAAACGTTTAGATTCTTCTTTGAACATATTACCTAAACGCAATGCATAAGTTTCTGCCTGGTCAGGATATAAACTTCCCACCGCCGGGAACAAAGCATTGTTGGGATCAGTGATCGTACTGTGTGTCCGGTTCCAGTAATCCCTTGTATAACCGGGAATACCATACGATTTACCCACATTGGTCCATGTTTCATAAGCCTGTGCAAAGAAACGTGGACTCACATATCTTAATTGCAGGTAAGAGAATTTCCAGTCACGGATCTGGTTACGGCCTGCATTATTCACACTTAAGAAATTATTATTACTGCCACCATAAGAAGCAATGATGTCTGCTTTTGGAGTAATGCTGTAGTACACATGAGCTTCTCCTCTTACATGGCGGAACTGGTAAGAAGGTATTCTTTCCGGTATAGCTACTGCCGGCCCATAAAAAGTACCGCCGGCATACACACTATCATGCCATTCAAAGTCTCTGCCTGTTGTGTATTCGCCTGTTAATTTATAGGCCCATTTCTTATCGATCTTTGTGGCAGTACGGAAACGTCCTGTAAATACTCCCTGGTTACCGGCACCGATCGTCAGTGTGGTTCCCTGCCATTTTCTTGGATCTTTAGTGATCGTATTGGCAATACCATTATGGGCATTGGGTCCATACAATGCCGAATTGGGACCCAGCACTACTTCCAGTCTTTCCACATCTTCTTTTATAACGGTGTTCATGATACCAGAAGGCAAACCACTGCTTCCCGCCATCATGCTGTTACGGCCATCGGTCATCAGCAGCACTTTTGCATTGAAGGCGTTGTTGAAACCACGAACGTTGAATCCAACACCATTCACACCGGTCCGGACGAATTCAACACCCTGGATCTTCGAAGCCAGTTCTCCGACGTTGAAAGAAGAAGACTGCTCCAGGTCTTTGGCATTGATGACACTGATAGAAGCAGGTGCGAGGGTGATTTTTTCCGGGCGTTTGGATGCAGATACCACCACTTCACTGCCGGGACGGGTGGCCAAAATAAGACCTGCATCAACGGAAGTGGTTTCACCACCGGTTACCGTTACTGATAATTTACTGTCATCAAATCCCACGTAGGAAATAATGATAGTTACCTTACCCGTTTTAACATTGGACAGGGTGAAAGAACCTGATTCATCTGTAACGGCAGAAATATTACTTCCCTGTACAGATACGTTAGCACCGGCCAAAGGATCACCGGTTTGCTTATCAGTAACCTTACCACTGATCTTGCCTGTGTTTTGTGCTATGGCAGCAACGTTAATGGCAATCATCAGCAAAAGCACTACTAATCTTCTCATGATGGTTTCAATTTAGTGTTTATTAATAAGAAAACTATTGTATAAAATTTTTTATGATCGTGGTCACTTCACTACTTTTTTCAAACTGTACTAAATGGCCGGCATCGGGTACCATTGTTGTTTGACAACCTGGTATGAGCAAGGCTGATTGTTTCAACAGTTCACCTGTCTTCATCGCCGGGTGCAGATACCGGTTGGGGATCAGTGCATCGTTAGCACCAAATATGATCAGTACAGGAACCTGCAACTGCTGCAGGGAATCTTTGACAGGATGTGCCAGCATTCCCTTCACTCCGTTTGATACTGTTTCGCAATACAAGCTGAATTCTGTACAGGTTTTCATCTTTAGCCGGTCTTGTATCAACTGTTCCGCATCAGCAGGCTGTTGAAAAAAATTGAGTTTGAAATTGGCCCTGATCACCGGCTCTTCCTGTTTTTCAAAAACGGAGGCTGGCGTTGATGTAATTAATAATTGTGCTTCTTTTTCCGTGAAGGTTTCTAACCCTGCCGGTGCAAGCAGTACCAGTTTCTTCACCCGTTTATTTTGTAAAGAAGTAATAACAGCCACCTGTCCTCCCATGGAGTGACCTGCCAGTATTACTTTTTTTATCTTTTTCTTTTTTAAGAACTCACTAATGACATCCGAATAAAATTGCAGCTGATCTTTTCCTCTCGTATCTACTTTTTTATCGGACCATCCATACCCTGGAAGATCGATGGCAATACAGCGATAAGAAGCAGACAACTCTTTCACATTTTTCTGCCAATGTGAAAGGTTACCACCTAATCCATGAATAAATAAGATCGTGGCTCCTTTCCCTTTTTCAGTATAAGCCAGTTTACCTGATGAAAGCTTAATCGTTTTTACAGCCTCATCATACGATGGCAAACAGGATTCCTGTGCCTGTGTAAGCAGCATTGAAAAAAACAGGGCTATTATGATCAGTATTTTCTTCATGCCAAAACAGTTTTTCTTTTTGTTGCCAGGTAAACAATACTTCCGATCACAATGGAGCAAAGGATCGCAATAGCCGAAGCCACGCCAGGATTTCTTACGGGGCTTTGCATATATGGGGTCAGTCTTCCGTAATACACAGAAAAATGAACTACGATTGCCACCAGTGATGCCACGATGGGTGCCGCTTTATGACAATCTTTAAAAAACATTCCAAACAATAACGGAACAAAAGCGGCCGAGAAAGAAGCATACACACCATTCTGCGCCAGGATGCCGACGCTGAGTTCGGGATGAACGAGCTGGCGGTAAGAAATAAAAATGGTTACTGCTGCCATCAGCCCGATCACCACCCGGTTGATCATTAATTCATTTTTCAGTTCATGTTTACCTGCCAGTGGTTTGATAATATCGGAAGTGATGGTCGTACTGATCGATTGTATCAGGCTTTCCAGTGTTGCAATACCGGAAGCGATCAGCCCTACCACCAGGAATAAACTCATGGCGGGTTTAAAACTGGTAACCACGTAGGCCGACATCACCCCATCTAGCGGCAACGGTCCGTTATTATATTGCAGTTCAGGAAAAACCAGGCGGCCATATAAGCCGGCAAAGACTACCGTAAAGAATAAGATCAGTAATACGACAGCGACAGTAAGAAATTTATTCATCCCTTTGTCATCTTTCAGCAGCATGGAACGGGTGATGATATGCGGCTGGCAAACGATGGCCACCCCTACAATGAACTGGCAGATCACCACTTCAAAAAAATCACGATATAATGGACTGGATGGGTTAAAGGCTTTGGTGAGTTGCGGATCAATGGCATTGAGTTTGGTAAATAATCCGCCATCGCCACTGGTAAAAAAATGATAGCCCGATACAAGAATGATCACCGCCACCACCACTTTCAGTAATGCCTGAATCATATTAGTGTACACCATGCTATTAGCACCGCCAAACATCATATAGCCAAACGTGAATACAACAATGCCGGTCAGCACATATAATACATCTGCATTCAATGCCTTACTCAGCACCTGTGTTAATCCCACGCAGATGAGTACAATAAAAGTGATATGCAACAGGGAAAGAAAAGCGATGTATAAACGAAAGCCATTGCTGTTAAATCTTGTTCCCAGCCATTGGGCTATCGTCTTTGCCTGTATCACATTACCGATCTTCCTGAATTTTTTGGAAAGGATCACCAGCGAGATCAATGCACCCAACGGTAAAAAAACAGCCATGGATAAAAAAGCACTGAGTCCGTAGTAAGCAATAAAACCGGGATTGATAATAAAGGTGGCGGCACTGGTCATGCCTGCGGCTAATGATAATCCAATGGCAGCGGGAGAAAACTGGAAAGTGCCGGTGGCATAATCTGCCATCGTCCTGGTTCGCCGTGCACCCCGGATAACGAAGAAGAGGATAACCCCGGCGTAAAAAGCAAGGCATACCCATACAGCGATCAGCATTCCCGGTGTGGCCAGGTTATTCATGTTGGCAGGCAATTAAGAAAATGAATTTAGAAGAGTTTGCTGCAGCGCTGCGGCAAAACAGGTGAAGGGAAAAGAATACTAAGGTGAACGGAACTATTTTTCAGGTGAAGGGAATCAGAGAATGGATAATTTCTTCATCACAGCTTCCCGGTAGGTTTTCCCAACGGGTATATGAGCATCTGCAATCACGAGGTCACTTTCTTCAATGGCATCGATCCTGTCTTTATTCAC
>CALRSN020000206.1:0-5279 GCA_943370865.1 Bordetella parapertussis | reverse complement strand
CAAAGGAATAGATCAATTCCACATCGTATAATTTGCTCATTCCTTTTGCCAGCTCCTGTGCAATGGTGTCCGCATTCGTATTGAGCAATTGCCCCTGCTGATCATGGGTAATAGGGGCGAATACAACAGCAATGTTTTGCTCCAGCAGTGTTTTGATCAGGACCGAATTGATGGCATCCACATCACCAACAAAACCATAATCCAGTACCGGGTGCTGGCGTTTATGGGCCAGTATTGCATCGCCGTCTGCACCGCAAAGCCCGATGGCATTGCAATTATTAGCCTGCAACTGCGCTACTATTGTCTTATTGACATAACCGGCATAAACCATAGTAACGATCTTCAGCGTTTCTGCATCAGTGATCCTTCTGCCATCCACCAAGTGCTGTTCAATGCCTAATTTTTCGGCTAACCGGGTGGCCAATTTACCACCGCCATGCACCAATATCTTTTTTGCCGTGATATCAGCAAAGGAGTGCAGGAAGGAAGCCAGTTTTGCTTCATCATCAATAATGTTCCCGCCGATCTTTATGATATATAATTTATCCATTGCTTTTTAATATCTCTGATAATACAGCCTGTGCTGCCCATACCCTGTTAGATGCCTGCTGTGTAACAATACTCATGTCGCCATCCAGCATCTCATCACTGAGTTCCACATTCCTGCGAACAGGCAGGCAATGCATGATCTTAGCATTATTGGTGTGTACCCAGCGTTTATGTTTCAGCATCCATTTGGGGTCGTTGGTATAGATCTTACCATAGTCATTGTAAGTGCTCCAATTCTTGACATATACAAAGTCAGCTCCTTTCAAGGCTTCTTCCTGGTTGTGGGTGATGCTGGCTCCTTTGGTAAATTCTTCACTCAACTCATAATCCTCCGGGTGAGTGATCACAAAATCAGCTTTGCCCCAGGCATTGACCCATTGTGCAAAGCTATTTGCGACACAGTGTGGTAGGGGTTTTACATGCGGCGCCCAGGTCAACACGATCTTTGGCTTATGCCCAACCCCTGAAGGTGAGTTAAGAAGTGTTTCCTGGATTGTAATAATATCTGTCAATGATTGCAGCGGATGCAATGTAGAACTTTCAAGGCTCACTACCGGTATACCTGCGTATTTAATGATCTGTTTAATGTAAAGCTCACTATAATCATCTTCCCTGTTCTTTAAAGAAGGGAAAGTCCTGATCGCTAAAATGTCAAAATACTTACCGAAGATAGGAGCAGCATCTTTCACATGCTCCACCGTACTGCCACTCATGATCGCTTCGTCTTCAAACTCCAACGCCCAGCCTTCATTGCCTACATTAAAAATGATGGCTTCCATACCCAGGTTCTGGGCAGCAATTTGAGTACTGAGCCTGGTTCGCATGCTCGGGTTCAGGAACAGGCAGCCGATCCGTTTATTCGTGCCCAGTGATTTATCTATAAACGGGTTCGCCTTATAATCAAGGGCTGTTTGCACCAGGGCATCGATGTCAGTCACATCATGAACCGAAGTGAAATTTCTCATGTCTTAACTTACAGGGTTGTTGTTGATACTAAATTTTGTATTTCTTCTTTTAAGCTCTCGATAAAATCTTCTGCATCCCTTTTCTTTAAGGCCAGGCTTGGCAATAAACGGATCACATTGGGTTTGGCCTCACCGGTAAATACTTTCTGGTTCCACAGCAAATTTTTCTTCAGGTCTTTTAATTCAGCAGGTACATCAAAGCCGACCATCAGGCCACGGCCCCTTACATTTTCCAGTTCAGGTATACTTTCCAATTCGTCCCGTAAATACTTGCCCACCATTACTGCATTACCCATCAGTTTTTCTTCTTCGATTATTTCCAGCACGGCCAGTGCAGCGGCACAAGCAAGATGATTGCCTCCGAAAGTAGTACCCAGTTGAAAATGTTTGGGTTTGATATGAGGCGCCACAATGATCCCGGCAACAGGAAATCCATTTCCCATGCCTTTTGCCATGGAGTAAATATCTGCATTTACACCGGCAAAATCGTGACTAAAGAATTTGCCGGTGCGGCCGTAACCACATTGCACACTGTCGGCAATATAAACTGCGCCATATTCATCACAGAGGGAACGGATCTTTCTCAGGAATGAATCATCCGCCACATTGATGCCGCCCACTCCCTGGATCCCTTCGATGATGACAGCAGAAATTTCTTTTCCCTCTTTCTTAAAACATGCTTCCAGCGCATCTTCATTATTAAAAGGAAGAAATATCACATTGTCAGTTTCATTGACCGGGGCGATATAATTCTTATTATCGGTTACAGACACCGCCAGCGATGTTCTTCCATGAAAAGATTTGCTGAAAGCGACTACTTTTTTCCTGCCGTTATGAAAAGAAGCCAGCTTTAGCGCATTCTCATTGGCTTCGGCCCCGCTGTTGCAAAGGAATAGCTGGTAATCGGTTTTGCCAGAAAGCTTGCCGAGTTTTTCCGCCAGTTGCTGTTGTAGCGGGATACGGATGGAGTTAGAATAGAAAGCGATCTTTTCCAGTTGTTCTTCAATTCTTTTTACCCAATGCGGATGCGTGTGCCCGATACTGATCACGGCATGGCCACCATAAAGATCAAGATACTGTTCCCCTTTATCATCCCACACATAAGAGCCTTTTGCTTTCACGATAGTGATCTCGTTGATCGGGTAGACGTCGAATAAGTTCATTTATTTTATTTTCAATTTTTGTAATGGCTGTTTATAAATAAGAAATGGAGTTGTTTCAGCGATCCATTCTCTTTCTTCTTTATCCAGTTTCAGTTGCACTTCTTTCCAGTCTGTCTTATTGTCAAGGTAATCCAGCAGCAATTGGTCACCAACCAGCAGTTCAATGGCTTTCTTATCATTGAACGCCTCGTATTTTCCTTCTCTCCATTCAAACCCGGGAGTCCGCTCTTTTACATATTTTATCAGTTGCAGGGAATGTGCCAGCGAATGGTATTCTTTGTTGGGATGGGGCAGGATATGCATACCATGACAAACCTCGTCTTTGTATTTGTGAAAGACCGGGATGAAACGAACCGGGCGGATAAAACAAGCTTTATTATAAACCGGATGTTTTGGGTTATTCCAATCGTCAGTAAATACCCAATTCATAATGGGTGCTCCCGCCATTTCAAAGGGTAGTGTGGTGCCGCGGCCTTCGCTGATATTTGTTCCTTCCCACAAACACTGACCACTATAAACCGTGCAGGTGCTGATCGCAGGAATATTCGGGGAGGGAGAAATAAATACAGCTTCTTTTTTCCGGGCGGGGATAATGATGAGTTCCCAGCCAGCCCCGAGTTTAAATTTAAAATAACGGCACAATTCGCCGATAGTTAACCCATGCCGGTGAGGCAATCCTTCAAGGCCAATAAAAGAGGCAAATGAACCGGCCATTTTTGTTCCTTCCACCTGCCTTCCTGCGGGATTGGGTTTATCCACTACAAGTATAGTGATAGTGAGTTTCAGTTCGGTGATCTTTTTTAATAACAGCCAGATGGTACTGGTAAACGTGAAATAACGGCTGCCTGCATCCTGGATATCGATGACCAGTGTATCAATAGCTTTTAATTGTTCATCACTGGCGGTGAGGGAATGGTTAGCTGAGTTATACAAAGAGATCCATTCAATATCTTCTGCCAGTTGTTGGTAAGCGGAGGTGTCATCCATCTTTACCTGGTCCTGTAGTTCTCCGAAAAGTCCATGCTCCGGAATAAACACTTTTTTCAGTTTACCCGTTTCCGCCAGTGATTGAAAAGTGTATTTGCCGGTAAGCGGGTGCCAGGCGGATTGATTGCACAGTAAACCCGTTGACTCACTTTTTTTAAGAAGTTTATGTAACGGGTCTTTTTTCATGGTCAGAACCCGGTGGGTTTGAGGTGAAGGCCGGTTGTTTCTTCAAGCCCAAATAAAAGGTTCATATTTTGTACCGCCTGGCCGGATGCGCCTTTCAATAAATTGTCAATAGCTGAATGAACGACTAGCTTGCTGCCGGCCTTTTCTAATTGAATAACGGCTTTATTGGTATTCACCACTTGTTTCAGAAAAACAGGTTCTTTACTAACATGGGTAAAGGGATGCTCTTTATAGAAATCACTGAATAGGATAAATAACTCTTCAATGCTGAGATCACAATGCAAAGTAGAGCTGACGAAGATGCCCCTGGTAAAATCACCTCTCCAGGGAACAAAACTCAGGTCAAAATTGCTGGCAGGTTGTAACTGTAATAATGATTCGCCTATTTCACCCAGGTGCTGGTGGGTAAGTGTTTTATAGGCCTGGATATTATTAGCTCTCCAGCTGAAATGGGAAGTTTGGGATAATGACTGGCCGGCACCCGTAGAGCCAGTGATACCGGTTGTATAAATATCATTTAATAAACCTGCCTTTGCCAACGGTAGTAAACCCAACTGGATAGTAGTGGCGAAGCAACCGGGATTCGCAATATTATGAGCCGATTTGATCTTTTCTTTATTCAGTTCAGGAAGACCATACACAAAATGGCGGCTACTGGTACTGGCACTGCCACTTAACCTGAAATCATTGGCCAGGTCAATGATCTTTATCTTATCAGCGATCTTATTTTCTGTGAGGAATTTCTTTGATTCTCCGTGCCCAAGGCATAAAAATAACACATCAATATCATCACTCAGTTCACCAGAGAATATAAGATCAGTGTCACCCAACAGATCCTGGTGTACACTATGAACAGGCTTGCCGGCATTGCTGCGGCTATGAATAAAAGAAACAGATATATAGGGATGGTGAATCAACAAACGAATGAGTTCGCCACCGGTATAACCTGCCCCGCCTATTATGCCTGCCTTAATGTTTGCCACTAGCTGATTCTTTTACCTGGTGATAGATCATTGTTTGGTTACCAAATATTTTACTGAAACCTCTTACATCTTCTCCTGTCCAACCATTGTTCATCTCGCCGTATTTACCAAATTTACTGTTCATCAGGTCGTAGGGTGATTCAATACCGGTTACCTGGAAACGATAAGGCATAAGCTGAACAAATACATCTCCCGTTACATTCCGCTGGCTGCTTTCAAGATATGCTTCAATATCGATCATCACCGGATCCAGAATTTGTCCTTCATGTAACCAGTTGCCGTAGAATTGTGCCAGCTGATCTTTCCAGGTCAATTGCCATTTGGTCAGCACATGTTTTTCCAGTGCATGGTGTGCTTTGATGATCACCATGGGGGCAGCCGCTTCAAATCCCACTCTTCCTTTTATACCAATGATGGTATCGCCTACATGAATATCACGACCAATA
>CALRSN020000205.1:0-5300 GCA_943370865.1 Bordetella parapertussis | reverse complement strand
AGTTCCTTCATCCGTTGCCGCAAATTATAGCGGTTAAACAAAAGGAAGCCGGAAAGTAATACCAGGCCAAACAGTAATACCGCACCGTATTGAAATACCTTTTGCTTTTGCAACCGGGCCAGGTTCAGTTGCTGATCCTTCTTTAAAATGGTTATCTCTTTTTCCTTCTTCTCGATATTGTACAATTCCTCCATTTTTTTAACCTGCAGTTGCAGGTCATTGTTGGCAATACTGTCAATAGCCTGGTGGTATTTATTATTATACTCCAGGGCTTTATCAAACTCCTTATTAGCCACATAAAAATCAACCATACTCTTGAACCCGGAAGCTTGCCTGTTTAAGTCGCCCCGTTCCTCCAGCAATTCTATGTTTGATTTCAATTTATTCTCTGCTGCAACAGTAGCATCTGCTTTATTTTGCAAAACAATGAGCTCTGTCTCAATTACTGCCAGCGATGAACTATCTTTCAGTTGTTTTGCCAACAGCTTCCCCTGGTTGAAATAATCAATTGCCGGCTTAAAATCATTTTTTGCTTTATACACTTTTGCAATATTCAGGTAGTTACCCAATTCATCGGGAAGGCTTTTAACTTCCCTGGCTATCTGCAGGCTATTGGTAAAGTGGAATATGGATTTATCATAGTTGCCAAGCCCCAGGTAAATATCGCCGAGATTGCTTTGTGCAGACCCTATGCCTTTGCGGTCGTTTAACGCTGTTTTAATTTGAATTGACTTATTAGCATAGGTTAATGCCTGGTCATACCGCTTTAATTGTGTAAAGGAATTACTTAAACTCTGGTAACAAAAGGAAATACCCCGATCATTACGGATTTCTTCAAATATCCGTAATGATTTCAGGTGCTGCTCCGTTGCTTTCTCATATTTGCCAAAGGCCAGATAAGTATTGCCAAGGTTCAGCATTTGCCCGGCAGTAGATTGCCGGTCTTTCATTTTAATAAACAGCTCAATTGCCTTTTCAAAAAAAGGAATGGCCTTTTGGTAGGCGCCTGTTCGCTTATAATAAAGCGCCGCCACTGTATAATAATTGGATCCAACTTCATTTTTTTCAGTTTCGTTGGCCTGCTCATACAGGTTTTTAACCTGGTCGATATAATACTCGGCACTGTCGGGTTTGCCGGTATCATGCAATAGATAAACCAATTGTGAGAAAGAGCTGGTGAGTCTTTTAACATTGTTTATTCTTTTGCCTATCGCTATAGCATTATTCAGGTAAGCCCGGGATTTTACAAGATCTTTCCGTGAATATTCATACGCCAGGGAATTAAAAGCCCGGGCCACTTCTCCCTCATCTTTGTAGTCAGCAATTACTTTATGAAGACTGTCTTCAAGGCTCTGCTGGGCACCTATATGGGGAAGTTGAATAAAAAAAAGAAATACTAAAAGAAGCTGTTTTCTCAACATAAACTGGTTGGTGAAATTCCGGATATAAAACCTCTACTAATCTACAAATAATTTGGCAGCCCGGAACAGCAGATGAAGATTAGTAAGCATTTCTTATACGTAGCGTAGTGGAATGTGGACAAATTATTGGAGGAACGGTGATTGTTAAAAAGGATTTTCCATTTCGGTATGACTTTCTGAATTTTACTTTTTTATACTGTAATCTTGTAATCATTCATCAACAAGTACACCTCTTTTTACCTGTGATAACCTGTTGGGTACACCACCTCCACAAGGACCTACCGCTGCTTCAAACGTATTCCCTCCTTGCGCAGAACCAATAAACCCCGGGCTTAAAATCAATTCCGTTCCCGCTTTATAATAAACATTGGCGCCATTCCCGAAATGCAATGCGGTAGAGCTGATGGTTTGTGAAGCCTGGAAATAGTAAGGCATATAAATGGATGTATTACCCGTGTTCAAAGTAATATTTGAGGGGCAACTACTGTATAATGATGTCTCCCAGATACCACGGCCATAAGTGCCTGCTCTTAACAACCCTGTCGGGTGTATTTCCAAATCTGTTACTTCCACCACTGGTAACCCATTGCTGAAAGGTATCCAGTCACCCAGGTTATTATCCCTGTAAAACACACCTATATCCGTACCGATGTAAATAGCATCGATGGATGTTCCATTGGGATCATATACAATACAGTTTACCGGTACATTAGGAAGTGACCCAGTGATATCTGTCCAGCTGCCTCCATTATCTCCTCCGTTGCCGGAATACAAAACTTTATTGGTGGCATTATAACCCCCAAAGGTTAGCCACATCCGACTCCCATTGTTGGGTGCAAAGGCAAGATCCGTTACCGGTCTTCCGATATGATTACCACTATATACATCGCTCCAGCTTGATCCCATATTGATACTCGTTTTAACCAGGTTCTGCTGATTGCCACCATACGTATTATCGCCAATATAAATCCGGTCGGCATTCCCCCGGGCTGTTTTTACAAAAGTGCGGCCGGACCAGCCAATTCTTGTAAACGCATACACACCGGTACTGATCCTGGTGGCCAGAACCGCCGGCTGATATCCCATTACAAACTGGGTGGAATTGCCTGTAATTTCTGAAACGGGTGTTACCCAATTTGCATTCACAGGTACCCCCAGTGTATTTGTAAGACTTGCCTCATCACATACCACTTCAAAGGAAGAACCTGCGTCTGCCGAGTAATAAAACTTTCCATTCTGCACACTGGCTACATACCTGTTGGTATTATCAGGGTCAATATAGCAATCCATTCCATCACCCCCCAATATCTGTGAAAAACTACCACCTCCTCCTGTACTTCTTTTGTTGGTGCCATTATCCTGCGTGCCGCCGATAATTACATTTTCAGTTCCCAGGCCGCTGTTGGGATTAATAGCGATTTTATAATACTGGGTTAACTGCAGGTTATTATTAACATGCGTCCAGTTATTACCGTTATCCGTACTGCGGTAGACGCCACCATCACCACACATGTATAAAATACCGCTGTTAAGTGGATGATAAGTAAGATCGTGAATATCCGCATGATAATAACTCGCAACATTTACATAATCATCCTGCCATGAAAAACTACTGCCACCATTTGTGGAAGTCCATAACTTGATGCCTCCGCAGGCTACCTGGTTAGCATTAACAGGGCTTACCGCTATTGCAAGATCATAGCGTTCCTGGTCTTCCCGGTCTGAACCGGTTGAACTACGGCCTAAAATATTAGGGGTGTTTGTTCTAACAGCAAACGATTCGCCTGCATCTACAGAACGAAAAACGCCATGAAACTCTCCGTCAGCAGTAGCAGGGCCTGTTAGTAAATACACATAAGAACTATTGGCCGGGCTTACGGCCAAAGCCGATCTGTTGGCCGAATTATTTCCATCAGCATCATTCACCCGGTCAATGGCATGAGTAGCGGTAAAAGTTTGCCCGCTATTGGTGGACTTAAAGACCCGGATGCTATCTGAAGCAGTAGCAGAAGCATATACGATGGAAGAATTGGATGGGTGAAACTCCATATCATAAACCACCTGGCCATTATTCGACTGAGCCCAGGTATCACCTCCATTCGTAGTTCTGAATATACCATCGTTTGTAGCCACTAATAATATTTGCGGGTTGGAAGGGTGTATCATTAATTTATAGCCCAGGTAATCATCCGTTTCATTCCACTGAAGCCCGGTTTGATGCCAGGTGAACCCTCCGTCATACGATTTCAAAACACCACTGGATGTTTTTCCATAGGCAAACTGTCCCCGGGCACCACTGAAAGCTGCATCTGCATCACCCGTTAAAATATAAATGATATTGGGATTGGTATAATCCACGGCCACCCCGCTTAGGGACATGTTGGGGATACCCTCACTGTATGAATACCAGTTGGCACCTGCATCTGAAGTGATCCATAACCCGCCAGTGGCACCCGCCACATATAATATGTTGGGATTGCTGGGATGAAAAGCTATTCTGTTTGCCCGGCCAATACCCTTATCGTCAGAGTTTACAAAACCAGGTCCCAATGCTGTCCAGCTGCCAGTAGTTACATTGGCCATATTCTGGTCTCCTGCCCTGTTCAACGGCATTTGCCGGAGTGCTTGTTGATTCATCCGTTGGTTGTCCACCAGTTGCCCATTTGCGCCCATACGGGTGGAATAATACCATTCCCAACGTTTGAATTGTTTGTACCCGGGTTTGTCTTTGCCTACCCTGTTATAATACTCGTTTTGCTCCCGGCTGATCTCGTAAAAATTCCTGCTTGTTCCTGCCTGTGAATAAAGCAGGTTGGTACTCACCAGTAGTAGGCTGTAAAAAAGAAAAATTCTTTTCATAAAATTTTTGCTTAATAAAAATCATTCACTGCCCGGATTGCTTTTTCAGGCTGTCAATCTGCTGCTGCAAACTGATGATGTAGAGAGTAAGCTCTTCAATTTTTTCCATCATTCTTTTTTGCATATCCCCCACCTGTATCCCATTAGTTGCAACTTCTCTGGCAGAAGGAATATTGGGGAGATGCTTATTAAGTTGTATAAACTTCGACAATTCATTTACGGGCATCAGCTGGTGTTTGTCCTCAAACACATAATCCGGCCAGGCACTGCTTAGTTTTACTTTTACTTCTTCACAAATCATTTTTCCGTCAACCCTGAGCTTGTAACCCGGTGCATCGGTTTGAGATCCGATATTTACATTGCCGCTTCCATCCACAAATAACCGGTCTCCGCCATTGGTACGGATGACAAATTTCCCATCCGTATTTCCGCTATTAGTACCAATACGGATATTATCGCCGGAGAGTTGCACAAATCCTTTATTGACATCACTGTTCTGCAACTGGATAGTGGGATTCACTGTATTCAGGGTCGCATCACCATCAATCATCGTGTTGCCATTTACATGTAATTTTTCTGCCGGGAAAGTTTCACCAATACCTACATTCCCGCCATTTTGTAATATCACCCGTTCTACACCCGACTCCAGAAATAATAAGCGGTCGGAGGCGCTTGAATACTGTAAATTCCAGAGTTTTGTATCAGCTGTATTTTTTATCTGTATATAACCATCTTCAGCAATAAGATTTCCAACCGTCCTGGTATCGCCGTTTACATCCAGTTTGTACGAAGGGCTTGAAAAGCCTATACCCACATCTCCATTCGGCTCGATTGCCATCCGGGTTACACTTTGTGTTTTAAAATACATTTTTCCCAGGTCATTTAATGCAAGGGTGCCGATACTGAGATCATCATTAACACCACTCAATGCAACACTAGCCCTGGCAGAATTGGAAACCCGGAAAAAAACAGTAGCAGAAGGATCATTGATACTTATATCACCGCCTGTAACTAATAGAT
>CALRSN020000204.1:0-5301 GCA_943370865.1 Bordetella parapertussis | reverse complement strand
GCCGGGATGGGTATTGATGTGGAGAATGGTTTCAAACCCCGGTACATCGTTCCTGATGATAAGGAGAAGGTGGTGAATGAACTGAAGAAATTATCCAAAAACAGTGAAGTGTGGCTGGCTACGGATGAGGACCGTGAAGGAGAAGCCATCAGCTGGCATTTGTGTGAGGTGCTGGGTCTTGACCCAAAGACCACCAAGCGGATCGTCTTTCATGAGATCACCAAGCCTGCCATCCAGGCGGCGGTCCAGAATCCCCGCAAACTCGATATGAACCTGGTGATGGCCCAGCAGGCCCGCCGTATTCTTGACAGGATCGTAGGATTTGAACTGAGCCCTGTTCTCTGGCGCAAGATGAGTATGCGCAATAACCTGAGCGCCGGCCGTGTGCAGAGTGTGGCCGTTCGCCTGATTGCTGAAAGAGAAAGAGAGATCAATGCTTTTACTCCCACCAGCACTTTTAAGATCGAAGCTTTATTCACCGCCAAAGACGTATCTGATAAAAATGTAACCTTCGCCGCTGAGGGCAAGAAATACAATGCAGCAGAAGATGCAGAAGCATTTTTGAAAAGCTGTGTAGGTGCAAATTATAAGGTTACCGATATACAGGTGAAACCAGGCAAACGTTCCCCTGCCCCGCCTTTTACCACATCCACTTTGCAACAGGAAGCCTCCCGTAAACTGGGTTATGGTGTTTCCAGGACCATGCAGATCGCCCAACGCTTGTATGAGAACGGGTATATTACTTATATGCGTACCGACAGTGTGAACCTGAGTGATACCGCATTGGGTGATATCACAAGGACAGTGAAAGGAATGTATGGCGACCAGTATCACCAATTTCGCAAGTACAAGAACAAAAATGAAAGTGCACAGGAAGCCCACGAAGCGATCCGCCCCACGTATATGAGCAATCCTTCCATCCAGGAAGCTGAATGGGCCCGGTTGTATGAACTGATTTGGAAAAGAACAATGGCTTCGCAGATGGCGGATGCTGAACTGGAAAAGACAACAGCAAAAATTGAGATATCAACTAATAAAGAAGAACTCAGTGCCAGTGGTGAAGTGTTGAAATTTGACGGCTTCCTGAAAGTATACCGGGAAGATAAAGACGATGATGAACTGGAAGAAGAAGCCAACGAAGGAATGTTGCCTCCATTGACCGTTGGTCAGCAATTGCCATTCAAAGAAATGAAAGCGACGGAACGCTTCAGTCGCCCATTGCCAAGGTATACCGAAGCTTCACTCGTAAAGAAATTAGAAGAACTGGGTATTGGCCGTCCTTCCACTTATGCTCCTACTATTTCCACAATATTAAAGAGAGGTTATGTGGAGAAAAGAGATAAGGAAGGCACCCGTCGTGATTTCCGGGTATTTGTATTGAGAAAAGATACCGTGAGCAAGGAGATGGAACAGGAAAACACCGGCGCAGAGAAATCAAAACTGTTTCCTTCTGATCTTGGATTGGTGGTGACCGATTTTTTGAAACAGTATTTCGATGATATCATGGATTACAGTTTCACCGCCCGTATAGAAGAAGAGTTTGATGAAGTGGCCGAAGGCAAGATGAAGTGGAACAAAATGATCGATGATTTCTATAGTCCTTTCAAGAAAGATGTGGAGAAGACGATTGAAACGGCAGAACGCATCAAAGGAGAAAGAGAACTGGGTGTTGACCCGGAAAGCGGCAAGCCGGTGGTGGCAAGAATGGGCCGTTATGGCGCCATGATACAGATCGGCAGTGCAGATGAAGAAGAGAAACCCCGTTTTGCCAAAGTGCCAACCGGCCAGAGTATTGAGACCATCACCTTCGAAGAAGCGATGAATTTGTTTGGTGCACAGGGATCAATGGGATTGTATGAAGAGAAAGAAGTTTCTGTCAACGTGGGCCGCTTCGGTCCTTATGTAAAATGGGGTGATGAATTTATCTCACTGCCCAAAGGCACTGATCTTTCTACCGTGGACCTGGAAACAGCTATCTCCCATATCAAACAAAAACAAATTGCCGATGCGCCGGTGGGTATGTATGATGGCAATCCCATCACCAAGGGCAAGGGTCGTTTTGGTCCTTATATCAAATGGGATGGTATGTTCATTAATGTGCCGAGGCGTTATAATTTCGATACGCTTATCCAATCAGAAATGGATGAACTGATCGATGCGAAAGTGAAGAAAGAAGCCAACCGCTATATCCAGCGCTGGGCGGATGAAAAGATATCAGTTGAAAATGCCAGATGGGGACCAATCCTGAAATACGGCAAGAAGATCATCCGCATACCTAAGAAAGCAGATGATACAAAATATACAGCGGAAGAAGCAGCGGCCTTTACTTTGGATGATGTAAAGAAATTCATTGAACTGGAAATACCCGGTGCATTCACTAAAAAAACAAAAACTGCGTCAAAAAGTGCAAAAGCAAAAGCTCCTGTAAAGAAAAAAGCTGCCGTGAAAAAGAAAGCTGCGCCGAAAAAGAAGAAGTAAATAAAAAGCCCTGCAAATGCAGGGCTTTTTATTTATAGGTAGGTGTATTTTTATTTCCCTTTCATCAAATAATATCCTTTCATGGTCAGCGGTACTTTTTGGCCCATTACATTCATTGCCCCTTTCACTTCGATTTTATAATCGCTGTCTTTTAGGTAGCCATCGGCCAGACCGATATTCACGGTTCCTTTTTGGGTGCCGTCCATATCCATTTCCATCGCTACCCCTCCCTGGTCCATATTTCCTTTACCTGAAAATTTTCCCTCCAATGCGATGAAAGCAACACCGTCTTTTACGGAGGTTAACGTGTACTTACCTTTTACTTTCATGGCAACACCCGCCATAGAAGTGTTGGTTTCATTCTCCCAGCTATCCCCTATTTTCACCGGCTTATCCGGGTACATCTGGAACATCATACCCAGCATACCATTAAGCTGGTCTTTGGAAAACATCTTATTCATCTGCTCACGGGTAGCTTCATCCAACTGTTCAGGATCGGCGAGGGTCTCAAAACCATCGGTATTGACGATTTCATTCTTTTCATTCAGTTGCATCCGTACCGTCTTGCCAACGATCCTGCCTGTTGCCTTATCCATAATGGAATCAGCGATATTCTCTATTCCCATTGCTTTCATCTTCATACCCATTTTCATTTGCGTATAGGTCATGCCGACTTCTTTCAGACCCGCAGAATCACCCAGTACTTCAAAATCAAGCAGCCCGTTCATCGTCATATTCATATCCATCGGCTGCCCCATCATGTCAAAACTCATATCCAGTTTCGTATCCACTTCATGAGTGAATTTATCACCTTTTGCCAGTTTCATTTTTAGTGTATAGGCTTCCCCACTTCCATTTTGATTGCAGGAGACCAACGACAAAGAGCTGATAAGCGAAAAAAGCAGTACCGGGAGAATTATTTTTTTCATATTGATCATTTGATGCCCTAAATATAGAATAATAAAGTAAAGTCCCCGCTTCATTACTTGAAGCGGGGACCGGGCATTGGCACTGTTAGCTGATATTGAATCAGGAAAAAACAAAGAGCACCAGGAACAACAGGAGATTAATTCCCAGGAACAAAAGAGCATGAACAGCAAAACCCAGCTGGCTAAATTTTTTCATTACCACTTAGTTTAAAATAAAAGAATATTGAACCGTATTACAAAAAGGACTCCTTCCCGGTGAAAGAAAAATGACTGGCGGAATTTCTTATAACCAAAAGCAGACCAAAGCCGTATTTTGTGGAAAATATCTATTGCATGGACAGGAAATATTGGGAGAGAATCGCACCGGCCTATAATGATGAGATCTTTGATGTGCTGCATAATGATAAAAAAGCCATCATCCGTTCAGCCATTGAAAAGATCGCCGGCCCAGGTAAAACAGTGCTGGATGCCGGTTGTGCGATTGGCAAATGGCTGCCGGTTCTCGCCCCTGCCTTTAAGAAAGTGATCGCTGCAGATATTTCAGCGAAGAATCTCGAGATAGCAGCGAAAAATTATCCTGTCTATACCAATGTGGATTATCTCCGGGCTGATCTTTCTTCCCCGAAGATCAAATTGCCGAAATGTGATGTCACGATCTGCATCAATGCGATACTGACCGACTCAATGAAAAAGAGAGACTCTTTTTTTAAAAACCTGTCTTCCTTTACGAAGAAAGGCGGTTATTTAGTATTAACCGTTCCTGCATTGGAATCATGGATGTTCAGCCGCATCATTCAGCAGAAATGGAATATTGATAAAAAATTCTATGCAGATAAAATTTCCGGTGCTCAAGCATTGAAAAAGTATAAAAATATGACGCAGGGCAATATGGATCTCGATCATGTTCCCACCAAGCATTACCTGGAAGAGGAATTGCAACTGCTATTGGCCAACGAAGGTTTCAGAACACTGGATACACAAAAAATAGAATACGACTGGTCAACAGAATTTCACCACCCGCCCAAATGGCTGAAAGAACCTAAACCCTGGGACTGGATGGTACTCGCCCAAAAGAAATGAGTTTTGTATAATAGAACCAACTGTCTACTTCACAACTTCGTACTTCTGACTTCATACTTCCTACCTCTTATTTTCCGGGCTTCTCCCCACCTGTGGAAAATTTTAATGGCGTTCTTTCGTTATCAGCATAGATATTTACCAAACTGAAGCCGCCACCATGGAAACAAACAATGAAATATCTGCCCTTCTTCATTTACTGGACGATCCCGATGAAGAAGTCTTTGAAGCCGTCAGCACTAAAATTGTTGATATTGGCAAACCTATCATTCCTAACCTGGAACATCTCTGGGAGACCACACCGGATGAACCCACCCAGGAAAGGATTGAAGTACTGATCCACCGTCTACATTACCGTGACCTTGCAGAAGATTTCCGCCAATGGAATGTATCCGGTCATCACGACCTGACACTGGGTGCCCTGCTCACCTGCAAGTTCCAGTATCCTGAAATGGCGACAGCCCCCGTGATGCAGGAAATAGAAAAAGTGCGCCGCAATATCTGGCTGGAACTGAATAATTACCTGACACCGCTGGAACAGATAAATATCGTTACCAGCATTCTCTACAGTTATTATGGCTTAAAAGGAAATGAGACCAACTACAAAGAACCCAACGAATTTTTACTGCACAAAACATTAGAAGCGAAAAGAGGTAACCAGGTAAGCAATGGTATCCTGTATCTTTTGCTTTGTGAAATGCTGGATATTCCTGTCCGGGCTATTAATTTACCCAAGCAGTTCATCATTGCTTATTTCAAATATGGTTACTCAGATGAACAATTGCTGAACCCGGTTGAAAAAATAGAATTCTTTATT
>CALRSN020000203.1:0-5308 GCA_943370865.1 Bordetella parapertussis | reverse complement strand
CCTGGGCCTGTATATGCTGGGTAACCAATAAAAAACAGAAGAGTAACAAAAACAGTTTTGTTACAACAACCCGCTTATAGAGTGATGGGACCAACGACACTTAGACTTCCTCCTCGTTTAATTGTACTCTCATCCTGCGGCCAAGCCGGATGGGATAGATAACAAAATACCAGATCACAAAAATGACCGACAGTGAAACCACCAATGTAGTAAGCACAGAAAGATCATTATACAACCGGGTGATCAATCCTTCAAAAAAAGCTGCCAGTGCAAATACCGGCATCAGGCCAATGATCATTTTCACCCCGTCTTTAGCCCCTTGTTTAAAAGCATCTACTCGTTTGATCGTACCGGGGAAGAGAAAACTTTTTCCGAGTACCAGGCCAGCCGCTGCCGCCACTATTATCGCTGTGATCTCTAAAGTGCCATGCACAAATACCACCAGCCAGAAATCCAATCCCAAACCCTGCGAAGCGAACATCTCATCAAACACACCGACCATCACACTATTTTGAATAAGAATATAAATAGTGGGAACGCCACAGAAGATACCTGAAGTGAATGCAATTGTAGATACTTTGATATTATTGATCATGATCCGCAGCCAGCTCAGTATGGGATTACCCGATTCGTACACACCAAAAGGATTTCCCTTTTCAATATTTTCTTTCGTCATATCCACATAACCACTGCTCAGTACACTGCGGGTAAAATTTTCGTCCTGGCTGGAAGCAAAAAAACCAAACGCAAAAAATAAGAGGAAAACAATGAAAGAAAACAGCATCACTCCATGATGCTTATAAAAAGTAAGCGGCAGATCATATTTCCAGAAAGTGACAAGCCGGTTCGATTCTTCTTTCCGGTTCTTGTAAATAGTAAGATAGACCTTAGAAGCTTCGTTGTTGATAAAACGGGTCACCTTACCGGAAGGATAAAATGTTTTCGCATACGCCAGGTCTTCCACCAATTGGGTAAAATCCTTAGCCATTTCATCAGGGTCTCCGGAAGGCTGATGCTGGTTCTTCAGCCAGCGGTCTTTATTCTTCTTGATAAACAGGGCTTCTCTCAAACGTCGGTGCTTTGGGTTGTAAAATACTATTTTTTGTAACTGCCTGTGTAAAGCATGCCCATTTTAATATGTAAAAAGCAGTAATTTAACGGCCGGATAAAAACAACCGTTCCAATGGGAGCTATCAAGGTACCTACCAATTTTAATATAGAGCTGGAATTTGAGATACCGGAATTTTACCGACGGATGTTAGCGCTGATCATTGATATAACAATAGAATTTTTTTACCTGAAAATCGCTTTTGGCATTCTTGAAAACGCCTACGGTAATGATATTTTCCTGGATAGCGAAGCACAATTCGACAAGCAGGCCTGGTCCATGATCTTATTTGTTCCCATTATGATCTATCATGTGACCCTGGAAATTTTAATGAACGGGCAAAGTGTGGGCAAAAAGATCATGAGTTTGCGGGTGGTGGACGAACTGGGGGGCAAACCGAGTATCAGCCAGTTTATCATCCGCTGGCTGCTGCGGGTATCCGATGTCTGGCTGCTGATCATCCTGATCCTTTTTATTCAACTTTTCCAGTCCTCCTCAGACCCCGTGACCATTTTTATTTTTATACTGGCCTTTGGTTTCCTCATCACCGACCTGGTACTGGTTGTTTCTTCCAAGAAAGGGCAACGCATCGGTGATATTTTGGCGCATACCATCCTCATCCGGACCAATACCAGGTCCAATATTGAAGAAACGGTTTTCCAGGAAGTAGCCGACAGCTATATTCCTTCTTTTCCACAGATCATGCAATTAAGTGATAAGGATATCAACGCCATTAAAAGTATTTTGGAAACAGCCCGGAAAAAAGGCGATTTCTATATGGCTTCCAATGCCAGCGAGAAGATAAAGACGCACCTGAAAATAGATTCAGCTTTATCACCCTTTGATTTCCTGGATACCTTGCTGAAAGACTACAATTATCTGTCTGTAAAATAAATAACCGCTACCAGGAGGTAACGGTTATGAATATATTTTCTGTTTTTATTCCTTCGAAAATTACATCGAAGCTATTCCACCGGCAATAAAGGCCAGCAGGTAGAAAGCGATGATAATAATGGTGAGTATTCCTACAAAACGGAACATGACCTTCAGGTTCTGGAAACTGCCGGTCAGCATAGCCTGGTCATCTGTTTGCAAAGCAACTTTCATTTTATTAGAAAACCGCAGCAGGAAAAGACAGGGAAAAAAGTAAATAGCTGCAAGGATAATATAGATAACAGCCATCATCGTACCCATGCCCTGGAAAGCAGCACCATCATCATACATACTATAGCGGCGGCTGGTGCTGGTCAATTCATTAAAATTAGCTGCCATGAATAAACCGGCTACCACGATCAGCCCGCAGATAATAAATCCAAAGATGGCTAAAAATTTCCCCCATTTGGCCGCTTCTGAAAGATGTGCCCTGATCGCCTGGTCAAAATTGAGATTGAATAAACTATTGGGTTGTTGTTGCTCTTGTTCCATGTTGATTTGGTTTTTGGTATCCTTAAAAGTAAGTCTTGGAAAAAACTAATGCAAATTTTTTGTCCTACATTTCAAAGAAGAAGTTATATACTACGATGAAAAAGTTCAATAAATAAAGTAAAAATGCCAGTTTAAGGCTTTTGTAAAGCCATCCAACAGATTGATTGAAAAGAATTGAATCACTATTCAAAATACTTTTACGGGCCTGCCCGGCAAATTTCAGAAAAAAATAATTCTGGAGAATCATTAGCAGAACATATATGCCGATATAAACGACATATACCCTTATATTCCAGAATAAGAAAGCATTTTCAGATGGAGAAACATCTTTTAAAAGAAAATATCGATACAATGCATAAAAGAGGAATAAGGCTTCCACAATAATGGATACTACAAATAACAACCGGGCTATCTTAAAAATACGCAGAAACCCGGGTTTACCTTCTTCATTTACTGAAACCGTAAAAATATTTTCTTCATTCTCCATAACAGATTAATAAGCCCTTGCAAACAACACCCGCTGCGTGGAAGGTTTACCTGTCAATATACATTGACCGGCCTCCGGTTCATTATTCAGCGGGATACAACGGATCGTAGCTTTTGTTTTTTCTTTGATCGCATCCTCTGTCTCTCCTGTTCCATCCCAGTGTGCTGAAATGAAACCGCCTTTCTCATCCAGCAGTTTTACAAATTCATCCCAGCTGTCGGCTTTGGTAATATGTTCATCCCGGTACACCAATGCTTTGTTGTACATATACTGCTGAATATCTTTCAGCAGGCTCTCCACATACTGCGCAATACCATCAAGCGATACTACTCTTTTCTCCTTGGTATCCCGGCGGGCCACTTCAATCTCATTCTTCTCCATATCACGGGCACCCAGGGCCAACCGTACAGGTACTCCTTTCATTTCATACTCGGCAAATTTCCAGCCCGGCCTTGTATTTTCATTGTCATCATATTTCACCCGTATGCCCAACGCCTTTAATTCTTTGATGATCGCATCCGCTTTTGCCCCGATCATTGCTTTTTGTTCGTCGCCTTTATAGATCGGTACAATTACTACCTGCAACGGAGCAATTCTTGGCGGCAAGATCAATCCCTGGTCATCACTATGCGCCATTACCAGTGCGCCCACCAATCTTGTACTTACACCCCAGCTGGTTGCCCATACATAATCCAGCTGGTTTTCCTTATTGGAAAATTTTACATCAAATGCTTTGGCAAAATTCTGCCCCAGGAAATGCGAAGTACCTGCCTGCAATGCTTTGCCATCCTGCATCAATGCTTCAATACAATAGGTATCTTCTGCACCGGCAAAACGTTCATTGGCGGATTTCACACCTTTGATCACAGGCACAGCCATCCAGTTCTCCACGAAGTCGGCATAGACATGAAGCATTTTTTCTGTTTCCTCGATCGCTTCTGCTTTAGTGGCATGAGCCGTATGACCTTCCTGCCATAAGAATTCTGCTGTACGCAGGAATAGGCGAGTCCGCATTTCCCAACGCACCACGTTAGCCCACTGGTTAATTAACAGGGGCAGGTCGCGGTAGGATTGTATCCATCCTTTATAGGTATTCCAGATGATCGCTTCACTGGTGGGGCGGACTATTAATTCTTCCTCCAGTTTAGCTTCGGGATCCACCATCAGTTTTCCTTTATTATTCGGATCGGTTTTCAGGCGGTAATGCGTAACAATAGCACATTCCTTGGCAAACCCTTCCGCATTTTTCTCTTCAGCCTCAAAAAGGCTTTTAGGAACAAACAAGGGGAAATAAGCATTCACATGCCCTGTATCCTTGAACATTTTATCTAATGCGTCCCGCATATTTTCCCAAAGTGCATACCCATAAGGTTTTATGACCATACAACCCCTGACGGCTGAATAATCAGCCAACTCTCCTTTTAGAACAAGGTCATTGTACCATTGTGAATAATCGGCTGCTCTTGATGTGATCTCTTTGCTCATGTTCTTGTTGCTTGTTTTTGGTTGCTGGTACCCGGTTTAACGGATCCGGCAACATTTAGTAATTCTTAACAGCGTCCGGGGCAATAATCCCGGTAAAACTTTTAAACTTTGTTACGCAAACGTTTGTTTACTCTATAAGTCGCACAAAAATAGTAACTTCAATTTTAACCGCTTAAACCATTTGCCATGAAACACTCAATTTTACTTCTGGCAGTTTTTTCCGCCCTTGCGATCAGCAGTTGCACTACCGCTTATAAAACCGGTCAAACACCTGATGATGTATATTATTCCCCGGTTCGCCCCGAAGATGAATATGTAAACCGTGAAGAAAGAGACGACCGGAAGTACCGTGGCGTGGATGAATATTATGATGACCGTTATCTCCGGATGCGGGTGCACAACCGTCGCTGGAATGACCTGGATGACTGGTATTATTATGGCGACCGTTACAGCTATAACTATTCTTACCTGAATAATAACTGGCACAATCCATGGTCACCTTATAATTACTGGAACTGTCATTTTAACCCTTATTATACAGGCGTGGTCATTGTTTCACCGAAAAGCCCGGTGTACAGGAGTCCCAGGACCTTTAACCTGAATACATACAACAGCAACTCGCTGACCAATAACAATTATTCGAATCCCAAGTACTCCAATTATGCCAACTCCAACAGCGGGGGAACAAGGGTCTTCAATAATCCATCGTATAATAACAGCAGCAACGGAAGCACAAGAACGAACGGCAACACCGGCGGCTTCTTAAGAGATGTTTTCAATGGCAGCAATAATTCATCCAATAC
>CALRSN020000202.1:0-5315 GCA_943370865.1 Bordetella parapertussis | reverse complement strand
TCATACTTATTCTTAATAGTAAACTCCAGTAAAAGGTTTTTCAGGTTCCTGGCAATAGTATAATTGCCACTAACAGCTGAAATAGTGATACCAACACCATAAGAAGCGTTAGGATCAAGACCCGTTGTATTAGATACAGTAATAGGAATTTGTACATTTCTTGCACCTGCAGGGATGGTCATGGTTGTGGCCACATTATACAGGGTGGAAGATAAAGGGAGAATATTCGTCAGATTAGCCTGATTATAAGCTGTCCTTAGCGCATCATTTAAAGTAAGGGTGATCTGCACGTCAGCTGGTGCAGGAGAGCCTGATTCCAGGTTAACATATACTACATCATTCACTATTTGAGCAGTGGCAGACACATCCAGACCTACGGTGTATTTAGCACTGGCTGCTAATGGGAAGCCAACACCAGGAGGTTGTGTATCGGGGTCATTGATGCCATATTCCCCGTTATCAAAACCTTTGTCTTTTAAACAACCGGTGAGGAACAGCCCCAGGGAAGCAAAAAGAACAGATGATAAAATAACTCTTTTCATATTATGAAATTTAGTTTGTTAGTGATATTAATTTAAGTCCCAGAAAATACGGCTGGTAAATGGATCAACTGTACCCTGCGCACCAACGTTAGCTGCGTTATAGTTATACTCGGTCTGAGGGTATAAATAACGAACAGGTATCTTGGTAGATGTATTCTGTGGAGATACGGAGATCGGCGGTCCGGGATCGTAACCAACACCTGCGCCATACACAAAATGATCGGTTACAGTAGAAGAACTGCGCACATCTTTATAAGGCACCCTTCTATAGTCACACCATACTTCGAGTGTGTTGATACCGTTCAATGCAAACCATTTTTGGGATAAAACGGTGAAGATACCACCCAGCGGCTCAACACCCGGAGTTCCCGGTGTATTACCAACAGAAGTAACATCGACATCAGAATAGCCTGCATTACCAGAAATATAACCGGCTGCACTTCCTGCTCCCAGGTAAGCAAAGCTTTCATTGATACCGTTTGTCATGAGCGTTTGTACATCAGCTCCTGTGGTGATAAATCCCCTGATACGGGCTTCTGCCTGCAGGAAGAAACTTTCAGCCGAAGACATGATGCACTGAGGCGATGTATTTGTTTTATACAAACCGGGGCCGATACCTGCCAGGTTACCAGCAGCATTGTCGGTGATGGGTGGCAAGCCGTAAGCTACGCCTACATAACCATTAGCACCTGCTTCGTAAACACGGCTTCTGCGGTTATCAGCATTATATGCATAATAGTCAATACCCCATTTATTAGCCCTGAAGTAAACGTTGTTAGCTGTCTGAGCGCCGGCAACAGTAGACTTATAGTTATTAAAGAACGGATTAGGTTTATCAGCAGCATATCCTGGCTGAACCTGTGCATTTTCTCCAATCCCTAAATACCCACTGCCTTCAGCATTAATTATAGCAATTTCAGCAGCTTTGTTAATGCCTGCTACAGCATAGGCGTGAATGAGTAACCGCAGTTTCAGCGTGTTACCAAATTTTGCCCACAGTGTTTTGTTGGCTCCAAACATGATGTCATTCTTGGCAATATCCTTGTTTGGACCAGTAGAAGATGTGTTAGCGGCTTTGATCAAAGCAATACCCGCATCAATTTCACGAAAAAGGTCTTTATAAATATCTATACCATTATCATATTTCGGAGTGGGGTTACCACCACCTTTCAGTGCTTCAGAGTAAGGTACGTTACCATACACATCCACCAGTATCTGGTAGTTATGCGCCTTCATGATACGGGCAATACCTTCATAAAAACCCGCACCGGCTTGCGCAGCCTTAGTTTGTACGATCTGGTAATCGTAGTTATTATCATAACAAGCGTTCCAGATACCGTTACCAAAACCAGTAGTGATCTGGTAAGTTTCCTCGATTACGTTTGGTGCGTAAGTTCCGGATCTTGCCCAGAATCCCATCCAGTTCTGGATGCTGCCCCATTGGTTAGCAACGATAGTTCCTGATGCATGCAGCGCAGCAGGTATAACAACATCATACGTAACCGTACTATCAGTGGGACTAGTCGTATTCTGGTTGATGTTGAATTGACTTTTTCTACATCCGGTTGTCACCACAATAGCGGCCAACGGGATCATGTATATTAGTTTTTTCAGTTTCATATTATTAATCATTTACAGGGTTAGAGCGATGCTGTTACGCTAAGACCAAAAATTCTTGTGGGAGGGATATTATCCAGACCGCTGATACCCTGGGCATTACCAGTTGTATTAGAGAATTCAGGATCAGTCCACTCGTTAGTTTTAGGCAGGAACATGAACAGGTTTCTTCCTGTCAGTGCCACGTTCACACCTTTGATTGCGTTTTTGGTAAAGCCTAACCATTTAGCTGGAAGGTTGTAGCTTAAACTCATCTCCCTGATCTTCCAGAATGAACCATCAACCAGGTAGTTGGTGTTCGCACTGGTATTGATCGCCTGGGACCAGAAATTATATCCACCACTCACCGTATAAATGTCTGTGTTAGGAACATATTTGGTGCCATCGAAATAAGAAGAATTCGGGAATACAAATGGCTGACGTGCATTCTGACCACTTCTCTTAGAGATACCAGAGAAGTCCATAGCAGTGCCTAAGTTACCAGTCCATATTTGGTTACCACCACGATAATCAGCAACTGCACTGAAAGCAAGACCTTTATAGTTTACATTCAGGCTGAGACCGATGATATGTTTAGGTTGAGTACGACCGAAATTTTTGGTAACTGGATCAACTGTTGGATAACCAGTAGTTGGGTTCACAATTACACGACCTTCTGCATCACGGGCATAATCAGTCAGTTTGAATGTATAAGCAGGGAATCCTACGATAACAAAGTTACCGTTACCAATACCTAACTCATCCACACCTTCAATGATCTTGGTTACTTCGTTGGTCTGGTAAGTGTAGTTGGCCTTGAAATCGATATTCACCTGGCCCAGTTTAACCAACGGAGTCAGTTTCAGATCCACTTCAAATCCTTTGTTGGTGAAAGAAGCCGCATTCAGCAAGGCACTGGTAAAACCAGTAGCGCCGGAATAGGCTACTTGTACGATCTGGTCAGTGTTTTCCTGGCTGTAAACTGTTGCTTCGAGGTTAACCCTGTTTTTCAGGAAACCAATTTCGAAACCCGCTTCCTTATTGAGGATGAACTCTGGCTTGTAGCTGCTCTGGCGAAGAGTGTTGCCTGATGTATAACCCACCAATGTTCCGTAAGGGAAGCCACCACCTAAACCGTAGGTATTCTCAAGGCTCTGTGCACCTAAGTTTACGTTACCGGTTTTAGATAAAGCACCACGGACTTTCAGGAAAGAAATAACATTACTTTTCTTAATGGCAGGTATAGCTTCACTCAGTACGAATGAAACGTTACCACCCGGGTAGAAATAACTGATATTGTCGAAATCATAATTATAATAATATGCAAGGCGACTATCAATATCATAGCTACCGGTTACTTCAGCAAAAGCCCAACCATTGTAGTTCAATGATAATTTACCGAAGAAGCGCTGTAACCTTGTTTTAGAATTACTTTCAGAAGCACCTGGCTCACCTTTACGACCGATGATATTAAACAGGCTTGGGAAAGTCAGGTTGTTACTTGATACACTTACATTCTTAGCATTTGTTTCGCGGAACGACTGACCAACCAATGCTTCTAATTTGAAATCACCAAAACTCTTACGGGCAGTAGCAAATAATTCAGAGTTAACACGGCTGGATGTAGAAGAACCATCAAATACCTGTGCAACCAGATCTCCTGATTGTGCAATTGATTTACCACTTGCTTTTGTGAACAAGCTGTAATTAAGCGCTCCTTGTGTTGCTTTAAATGTACCATTCGAAACAGTAGCTCCTAAGCGGTAAGTAAAGTTCAGCCAGTTAGTTGCTTTCAGGTTGAATTCCACATTACCGAAGATGTCTTCGCTGCGGCCTACATTTCTGAAATTGTCTATGGCCCAGTAAGGATTAGAATAATAGTCATTAAAATAACCATCAGGGCTGGAGAAATAATCGTTTCTCCAATCTTTGAATCTTGTATGAGGAATCTGCATCGGGCTGTTGATGAGGTTCCAGTATACGGTGAAGTCACGACCGTTACCAAAACTGGAACCGGCAGTCACATCATAATTACCTTTTGTGTAGTTCAGGTTATAAGAAGCTTTGAACCTTCCATACTCTTTAGTAGCATTCATACGTAAAGAGATCCTGCGGTTGATATCTTTTGGCATGATACCCTGGATCAATACATTTTGTGCACTCATATAGAAATCACCTGTGGAGAAAGAAACGTCTGTCTGGTTAGTTACACCAGTATTCCAGAATTTTCTTTTTTCATCAGGACGGGCTTCATAAGAAACCAGGTATTTTTCGCCATTAGGACCATCACGGCCAATCTGGCGGATAGATCCATCAAATTCATCTCCATAACCCTGGTTTTCAACCGGATCGTATACTCCATAACCAAATTGGTCAACAGAAGAACCTCCACCAAACTGTGTTTGCAGTTCAGGCATGTATGATACTCTTTCAATCTGTACGGTATGACCAACACTAACCTGGGGTTTTGTACGGCTACCTCTTTTTGTAGATACCACAATAGCACCATTGGCACCATCAGGACCATATATAGCAGTAGAAGAAGCTGATTTCAGAATCGTTACATCAGTGATATCGTTGGGGTTGATTGAATTCAGGTAACCTAATGAAATAGGCACACCATCTACAATCAGCATCGGCTGGTTATTACCAGTCAAAGAACGAATGCCACGAAGAGTTATCCTTGTATCACCAAATACACCACTGTTTACTGTCTGAACGTTCAAACCAGATACTTTACCGGTCAAACCATTCTGCAGGTTTACCACTTTAGCCTGGGTAAGCTCTGACGCTTTTACTTTAGCAGTAGAGTAACCGATCTCCTTTGACTGACGGCTAACACCCAGAGATGTTACCACAACTTCAGTTCCGGAGATCACTTCTCTAGTTACTGCGATAGTAATAGTGTTGCCGGCACCAATCGTAGCTTCGGTTTCTTTTAAACCAGCACCAGACACAACTAGCACATCGCCTGTTTTAGCCTGGATACGAAACTGGCCGTTATTGTCGGCAGCAACACCTGTACGGGTAGATTTGATCCTTACAGATGCCCCGGGCAATGGATCGCCCTTTTCATCGGTCACCGTACCGGAAATGGTACGATTTTGACCAAATGCCAATGCACTGATTAACATCAGCATCGTTAGCAATGATGCAATTTTTCTCATGTAGCGTTAA
>CALRSN020000201.1:0-5326 GCA_943370865.1 Bordetella parapertussis | reverse complement strand
ACATTACAGGCAACTGGCTATAGATAATATGCAATTCCTGTTTGAAAAATTTGCAGTAAAAGATCGGGCCGGCTTTCACCATACCTGGAAGAAGGAGCAGGCAAAGTTTCCCGCCTTCCTGGATGATTATGCTTTTTTGATACAGGCCCTGCTCCAGTTGCAGGAAATTACAGGCAATACCGACTGGCTGGATAAGGCGGTTAATGTTACCAACTATGTCATTGCTGAGTTCAGTGATGAGGAGACCGGCTACTTCTTTTTTACCCCCAAGAACCAGCCCGACATTATTGTCCGCAAAAAGGAGGTATACGACGGGGCAGTTCCCTCCGGGAATGCGGTAATGGCAACGAACTTGTACCAATTGTCGATATTAACAGGTAGTAATGACTGGAAGGAACGGTCTTTTGCGATGATATCCAGCCTGGGTAATGCAATAATAAAATACCCTACCTCGTTTGGAGTTTGGGCCGGGTTGCTGCAGGAAATCACCGACGGAACCGCTGAAATTGCGATTACTGGAAAGAGCCCGGCTGAAGTGCACATGGATGTACTGAAAATGTACCTGCCACACAAGGTAGTAATGGTTACCAACGAAGCCAGTATCTATCCCTTATTGAGTGGCAAACCAATTACTGAAAAAACTAACATCTGGTTGTGTAAAAATTATAGCTGCCAGGCCCCGGTTTATGCTGCGGAGCAGCTTATTACGCTGATAGACAAGGGTAAAAATGAATAATTAATTTTTAGTTAATACAATAAAAGAGATCAAAACCCGTTAGAGATTTTACCTCGTAAAAACCACTTTGATTTGAAAAAAATAAATCATAACGTTGTGCAACCGATAAGGTCAAAACATTATATTTGCCCAATACCCTTTAAGTGTATGAAAATGAAAAACCTGAACTACACACTCCTCGCAGTTGCGTGTATCACCCTGATGTCAAGCTGTGGCATACTGGGAGGAAAGAAAAACAAAGGCGGAAGCCTTCCCAACGACGGCCAGGTACATGGCATTGCTCCGGGAAACAAGTATACTCTGCCCAAACCTCCGGGCATGGTTTATGTTCCCCAGGGTACTTTCCATATGGGCCCCAGTGATGAAGATCCGGCTTATGCCTTCAGTTCCCGTAACAGGTCCATTTCTATTAGTGGATTCTGGATGGATGCTACTGAAATTACCAACAACGAGTATCGTCAGTTTGTTTATTGGGTTCGTGACTCTGTCGCCGCCCGTAAACTTGGCAAAGTAAAAGCCGGTGCTGATGGTAATGAGTATGTTGACTGGAAGGCAATGGCAACCTTCAAATGGAATGATCCCAAAAGTATCGAAGACCTCGGTAGCACAGACCTGATCTTTGCTCCGGAAGACAGGATCTTTGGTAAAAAAGAGATCGATCCTTCTAAATTAATTTACCATTCTGAGGTTTTTGATCTGAAAGAAAGTGCCAAGCGGGAAAATGCCGGCAAACCACGTTCTAAGTTCATGATCAAAAAAGATACACCGATCTATCCTGATACACTGGTTTGGATCCGTGACTTCTCTTACTCTTATAATGAGCCAATGACCAAGAGATATTTCTCTCACCCGTCATTTGGTAACTATCCTGTGGTTGGTGTCAACTGGAAACAAGCTACGGCGTTTTGCGAGTGGAGAACCCATTTGCTGAATACCTTCCTGGATTCTAAGAAAAGAGCACAGGAATCAGATTTTCGCCTGCCTACCGAAGCTCAGTGGGAGTATGCAGCCCGCGGCGGTCGTTCACAAACAATGTTCCCCTGGGGTAACTACTACCTGAGAAATAAGAAAGGATGTTTAATGGCCAACTTCAAACCAGGCCGTGGTAATTATCCTGAAGATGGCGGTTTCTACACTGTTCGTGCCGACGCTTACTGGCCTAATGATTATGGTCTGTATTGTATGTCTGGTAACGTGGCAGAGTGGACCTCAACTATCTTCTACGAAGGACGTAACAACTTCCAACACGATATGAACCCTGATGTTCGCTGGAATGCCAAAGACGAAGATCCTCCGCTTATGAAGCGTAAGATCATCCGTGGTGGCAGCTGGAAAGATGTAGGTTATTACCTGCAGAACGGTACCAGCACTTATGAATACCAGGATTCTACAAAATCTTACATCGGTTTCCGTTGTGTGATCGATTTACCCGCAGCTCCGCAAAAAGGTCGTCGCAGATAAAAATAATTCCCTGAGGTCTTTATATCTGCGACCTCTTTTTTTATGAAACAATTTTTGTATTCATTTTCCCGTTATTTGTTTTTGTTAAAATTTAATAAACTATAAAAACGAACCCGCTATGATGTTCTTTAAAACCCACAGAGGCCAGGTTGTCCTCAATTTTATATTCGCTTTCTTCGCTGCCGTAGTAATTCTCGGAGCGTTATTCAAAATACGTCACTGGCCTGCTGCCGATGAAATGATCACAGCCGGTCTGTTGGCAGAGGTAATTGTGTTCTTGGTGATGGCCTTACTGGTACCTCCTCCTGAAGAACCCCATTGGCAACGTTATTTCCCAGATATTAATGTTCACCCTGACCTTGATCCTAACTTTAAGCCCACTCCGCTTACTTTACCAGGAGCCAGCACTGGCAATCCTGCTCTGAACAAGCTGGAGGATATGCTGAAGGATGCTGATATCACACCGGCTAACTTAGGTCGCCTGGGTGAGAACTTCAAAAAATTAGGGGGCACCGTTGATAAAATGGCTGACATTACTGATGTGGTGGCTGCTACCGGTGACTATACCGCTAAAACCAAAGAAGCGTCTGTTGCTTTAGGCCAGATGAAAGATGCCTATGTTGGTGCTGCTAACAGTATCCAGCACTTTAACCAGGCTGCAGATGGTACTAAACAATTCCACGAGCAGGTACAGGTATTAACAAAGAACCTGTCTTCCCTGAACACTATTTACGAACTGGAATTACAGGATACTAATAATCACCTGAAGGCGATGAATAAATTCTACAGCAACCTTACACAAGCTTCCGAAGCGATGCAGGGTAGTGTGGAAGATGCCAAGAAAGCACAAGACCAAATCGCTTTACTGGCTAATAACCTGGGCCGCCTGAATAATATTTATGGCAATATGCTCAGTGCTATGCAGGGTCGCAACTAAAATGTAAACTAACGGTACAAGGGTTCGTTTAAAATTCCGTATCCGTATCCCGTGATTTTTGAAAGTCACCATTTCTAAAACCAGTTCCGTAACAGCGGAATAAAAAAACATAAATCGTCATGTCTTTACCTAAAGAGCCACGGCAAAAGATGATCAACATGATGTACCTCGTTCTGACGGCCCTCTTGGCCCTGAACGTGTCATCAGAGATCCTGAATGCCTTCAAAACGGTAAATAATAGCCTGGAAAAGACCAACACCACTGTTGATAAATCTTCACAAACGGTATTTGAGTCTTTGACGGAGAAAATGTCTGAAGGGCCTACTGCTGAAAAAGCTAAAATTTGGCAGCCTAAAGCCAAGCAGGTAATTGATCTTTCTAAAACTATATTTACTTATATACAGGGATACAAAGACCAGATATTAAGAGAAGCTGGAGGAGATCCTAATAATAAAGATAAAAGCTTCAAAGAAGATAACCTGGATATTGCTACCCGTATCATGGTAGAAAAAGGTGAGGGTAAAAAACTCTATGCCGCATTAGAGAAATACAAGAAAGATGTATTGGCTATTGACCCTTTGATTGATTCTGCTTTTAAAGATAATTTACAAATTGACCTTACCAAACCTCCTACAAAAAACAAAGGTAATAATAGCTGGGAAGCGGCTTATTTCAGAATGGTGCCTACAGTAGCTGCTATGACTATTCTTAGTAAATTCCAGAATGACATTAAGACTACAGAAAATAAATTAGTTTCTTTCTGTCACGAACAGGTTGGTAAAGTATCAGTTCGTTTCGATACTTATACTGCAATTCTTGGCCAAAGTTCAACTTACCTGATGCCCGGGCAAGAAATTGAGATCACTGCTGGTGTTGGGGCTTTTAGTAAGTCGGCTTTACCCATAATTACAATTGGGGGACAAAATATTCCAATTGGAGAAGATGGTGCTGCTCGCACAAAACTTGCAGCTGGTGGTATCGGAAATCGTACCATACCTGTAAGAATTGCTTTCAAAGATCAAGATGGTAATGATAAGTTTTATGAAAAAAATATTGAGTACACAGTAGGCCAGGCAAATGCTTCTATCGCATTAGATAAAATGAATGTGCTTTATATTAATGTTGATAACCCACTTTCTATCGCTGCAAGTGGAGGTGGAGACGATAAGATACAGGTTAGTATTACAGGTGGCGGAGGTTCTATTACCAGGGTTGGTAATGGTAAATACAATGCCCGTGTTAACAGTGTAACTGATGATTGCCGGATCACTGTATCAGTAGATGGAAAAGTTGCCGGAGCCTCTCAGTTCCGTGTAAGAACAATTCCTGACCCGGTTGCTACGGTTGGTGCTTTCCCCAGTGGCGAGAACGTTCCTGCAGGTGCCTTTAAAGCACAGGCTGGTGTTTCCGCCTGGATCAAAGATTTTCCTTTCGATTTAAAATATACTGTTCAGAGTTTCGTTGTAGAAGCTGATGATGTAGAAACGGGAGATATTATTGAAGCCCCTTGTACAGGGAACACATGGAGCCCCAAGGCACAATCAGCTATCAATAAGTTAAAAGCAGGGTCTTTGATCACAATCCGTGATATCCGGGCTATCGGGCCTGATGGAAGGGTGAGAAAACTGGCAGGTATTTATTACAATATCAGATAATACAGAGAGCTATGATAAACAAATTCGTTCGTTTCAGTTGTGCGGCACTTTTGTTATGTGTGCTGGCAGATTCAGTGGCGGCACAAAGAACTCCTCGTCGCAGAGGCGGTGGCACTACGCCAACTACTCCGGCAGGGGCTGAAGCACAACAGCAGACCAATAATAACCAACCGTCTAATTATAATCCTTACGGAAATATTCCGATCCGGGTGGATTCAAGCACAGTTTCTGATACGATTGTCAAAAAATCATTACGTAATGATAATGCTTTTGACAAAAGTAACCTGACTGCGAGAACCCCGCTGGATTATGAACATCTTCGTTGGGATGATGCCTTGTTTGCTGAGAAAGTATGGCGTGAACTGGATTTGCGTGAAAAAATGAACCAGGTGTTCCGCTATGATGCACAGGGTGATAACGGAAGTGAGTTGTTCATCAATATGTTGTTAAAGGCGGTGAATACCGGCCAGGTAACTGCATTTTCTGATGAAAGGTTCACTACACCGATGACAATGACTGAAATACAGCAATTGACCG
>CALRSN020000200.1:0-5335 GCA_943370865.1 Bordetella parapertussis | reverse complement strand
GAGGCAGCCGAAAAAAAAGGTTTTGTTCCTCTTTGCTATTATTTTCACTCTGATGCTGGCAGCGAGATACCTCAGCGTTGCCGTCGGGGCTAAACATCCTTTCATCTATGTTCTCCCCGTTTCGGGAGATTGTTTCCTGGCAGGCATCCTTTTAGGGCTGGGATATTTCGATGATCTGCTCAAAAAAATGAACGGCTATTTTTGCCTGGCAGTTTCCTCCTGTATGCTGGCCGTACTATATTTCTTCCCTTCAAAATCTGATACAGGTGTTCACCAGGTATTTGTTTATACATTCGTAGCTATTGCTTTTGTTCTTTTATTTACTGCGGTGGTCTATAGTAAAGCAAGTATTGTCACACATCTGATGAATAATCCTATCATCCGTTACCTCGGGAAAATATCGTATGGATTATACATTTTTCACATCGTCGGCATTTATGAAGCTGCGGTGCTCTGTGAAAAAATGAGTATTGTGGCTCCTGAATGGCAGTTACCAATAGCACTTGTAATTACCATTGGCTTATCAATAATTTCTTACGAATTATTTGAAACGTATTTCCTCCGGAAGAAGAAAAAATTCACCCCTATAGAAAGCAGGCCGGTGTGATCATTCCTGTAATTTGCTTCAGAGATTGTTCAGGATCTCCTGCACAGTTGGTCTTTTTTTATAATCACTATTAAAAAAGCGGTAGGTAATATTAGCTTCTTTGTCGATGACATATACAGCAGGTACCGGTAAATAATTCCAATCTTTCCCATTGATCTTTTCCAGGTCGATACCGGAATTACGGTAACGGGTAATGGTATTCTCCGGCACGATAAATTCAACCTCGTAAGCTTTCATGATCTTTAAGCCTTCATCATATAAGATGGAATATTCTGCTTTTGTTTTTTCAATCGTCTTGTCCACACCCTCCGGCTTTTCCGGTGTAACGGCAATAAGTGTTGCCCCTTTATCTTTGATCAGTTGCAAGGAGTCTTCGAGTCTTTTTAGCTGGCGGTTGCAATAAGGGCACCAATTACCCCGGTAAAACACTAATACCACTTTCCCTTTTTTCAACAAGTCCTTTAACCTTACTTCAGCCCCATTCTGATCTGTTGCTTTAAAATCAGGGGCTTTGGAATTAATGAATAATCCTTCGGGGGCCTCCTGGCCGGCAACCATAAAAAAAGCACCCAATAACAGGAAAGTCAGCATTTTCTTTTTCATACTGCAATTTAGATTTAAAAATAATTTGTTCAGATTTTTGTCCGATCCGGCGAAGAATATGTTAACAAAAGATTATTTCTTTATTTTTGCCGGATACACTGTCCACTGCCAAACCCGATACTATGTCTAATACACACCAGGATAAATACCTGACCAAATTACTGATAGGCATTGCCCTTATAACGACCAGCATTGTTGTATTGTTTTACACCATCTACGAAAGATCAGAAAAAGCGCAGAAAGAAGAAGACTGGTACCTGTGGGCCCTTGCTTTTGGAGTGTTGCTGGTAGCAGGTATTATTTCCATTTGCCAGGCATTTGTACATAAAATAAAGTCTGATCTTATCCGTCGCCAGAAGCAACGGGAGCACCATAAAACTTCGCCTAAAATCACGGAAGAGGAAATGTGACGACCCCTATCCAAATCGTTTGCTGAACATAAAATAAACAGCCCCCATTAGCAAGGCAAAACTCACGAGATACTTCCAGTGAAAGGGCTCCTTCAGGTAAAAAACCGCAAAGAACACAAACACGACCAGTGTGATCACCTCCTGGATCATTTTTAACTGGAAGCCCGAAAATCCTTTAGCATAACCACTGCGGTTGGCTGGTACCATCAACACATACTCAAAAAAAGCAATAAACCAGCTCAGTACAATAGCTTTCCATAATGGCCATCCCTCCTGTTTCAAATGATAATACCAGGCAAAGGTCATGAAGATATTAGAGGCAACGAGAAGAATGATTGTACGCATAATAAAGATTTATTTATTCCTGTACTCCCTTTTAAATGCGACATACTGCCCCCACAGGAACGGTATCTTGAATAACAGATAAGCAATCATGAAACTAATTCCTATTGCGGGAACAGAAATCCAAAACACAAAAAAATTGTATATCACAGCCTGTTCAGGTTCTCCTTCCGGAAAAATAACGGTAGCAGGTCTTCCTATACGTTTATACCTGAAAAGGATAGCCCTGCTCGCAGTATAATAAACCTCTCCTTTATATAGAAACTTAACTTGTATATACTTCTTATGTTCTCCTATGAGATAAAGCTTATCAACAACCACGGCATCGACCTTCTCAGACTGTGTGTATGAGTCAATTCTACTTAAATAAAAATAAACACATAACAAAAATGCATATACACTCCAGTATACTGTTTTCCAGTTAGCATATTCAATTTTGCCGGTCATCACACAATTTAAACCTGTTCTATTAATAAAAAAAAGCCCCACGTTCGCAGGGCTTAAAATTATTTCTTGTATGTTATTAATTCTGGTTCTGCTGCAAATTCCTGAAGTCAACACTGACCAGTTTACTTACACCCGGCTCCTGCATTGTTACCCCGTAGATCACATCCACGGTACTCATCGTCATTTTATTGTGGGTAACAATAATGAACTGTGAGTTATCACTGAACTGGCGGATCATATTGGTAAACTTGCTGACGTTGGCATCATCCAGTGGTGCATCCACCTCATCCAGGATACAGAACGGTGCCGGTTTGATCAGGTAGATCGCAAACAAAAGTGCCGTTGCCGTTAAGGTTCTTTCACCACCACTCAACTGTGTCAATGAAGTAGGGCGTTTACCTTTAGGACGGGCTATCACTTCAATACCGGTATCTGCTAAGTTCTCCGGGTTTTCCAGGACCAGGTCGCAATGATCATCTTCGGTGAACAGGGTCTTGAACACTTTAATGAAATTCTCTTTTACCCGGTTAAAGGTTTCGAGGAATTTCAGGTTCGCCGTTGCTTCCACTTCTTCAATCGTCTTCAACAGGCTGTCCTTGGCATTCACCAGGTCATTCTTTTGCTCCACGATGAACTCATACCTTTTCTTCATCTCCGTAAATGCTTCGATCGCTGTCGGGTTCACTTCTCCGAGGTTTTCCAGCCTCTTCTTCATGCGATCTGCTTTCTCCTGCAATTCTTCCAGCGCTGTTTCAGACGTACGGGCCTGGTCTAAGATATCTTCCAGCTTGATACGGAACTCAACATCCAGCCTTTCTTTCGTTCCGGCTAACTGTAATTTCAATTCGTTCAGCTTGTCTTTTATAGCCGCTAATAAATGTTCTACCTGCTCTTTGTCTTTTACTTTATGTCGCAGCTCACTTTCTTTTTCACTCAGTTGGTTACGCAGGTTATAATAAGCCTGGTCAGCTTCATTCAATATAGTTTGTTCCTCTTCTCTTCTCCGGATCATTTCCAGCAGGGCGTCTTCAATATCTTTTAAAGAAGTAGCTGATTGCTCAATACTCGTTGTAGTATCCGACAAACTGGTCGTATTGCTTTCTATTTGCTGGTTCAGGTCGTTCAGCTGGTTACGTTTGAAATCCAGCTCCTGTTTCAGTGCATTGATCTTGCTCTGCTGCCGGGTCACACTCAGGTTAAACTCGTTGTATTGTTGTGAAGCCTCGTTATACGTTGTTTCCGCAGCCTTGAAATTCTCGTCCGCCTCCGCCAGCTTGGCGGTGTAGGATTGCAACTGCTCATTAAATTCGTTCAGTTGGTTTCTAACCCCTTCAACCGACTGGTGCGTTTGCTGCATCTGGTGATTCAGTTCTTCCAAACGATGCTGGCTGTTGGTCTGCATAGAATGCAGGTTTTCCAGTTTATTATGCAGGGAGAATACCTGGTTGGTCAGTTGCTGTATCTCTCTTTCTGTTTCTCTTAATGCATTTTCCCGGAGATCTTCATTGAAAGCGATCACTTCATTATGCCTTGCCTGTATCTCGCTGCGAAGTTTTTCCACCACTTCGTCCTGGGCGGCGATCTCATCCTGCAATTTTTCTAAATTCTTTACACGGCCGATCTTCTTCCCTTCGATCATTCCCACACTACCACCGGTCAAAGAGTATTTCCCTTTTACATATTTACCGGCTTTCTCGATCACTACAAAACCATTGCTGTTTTGTAAGGCATCTTCACTATCTGCGATAAATACATTACCTAATAAATGCTCAGCCAGTTTCCTGTATTTCTCTTCCACATCCACCACACTCAGTGCAGGAACTGCACCTTCCAGTTGATGAGCAAAAGCCTCAGCTCCTTTCTCGTTCACTTTATCCAGCAGGAAGAAGTTGGCCTTGCCTTTTTTATTTTCGTCCAATAAACGAACCGCCTGCAAACCTTCCTGCAGGTTATTGACCACATAGTAACTCAGGTAAGGTTCCAGCACATTTTCCAATGCAGTCCTGTATTCCTCTTTTACATAGAGAATATCAGAGAGGATCGGCGAAGTGTAGTTCCAGTTATTGTTATTGTGCAGGAATTTTACAGAATCAGGATAGCCTTCCATTGAATCGATCATACTCTTCAACAGATCGTGTTCATTCTTTTTGGCATCCAGCTTTCTTGTCTCAACCGCCAGTTCATTACGGAGTGTTTCCACAATGGACTGTGTTTGTAATATCTGTTCCTTCGTGTTTTCCTGGTGCTGCTGCAATTGTTCCAAGTCCACTTTTTTAATGTTCAGTTCTTTTTCTTTCAGCAAACGTTCTTCATCCAGGTGATGGCGTTGCTCTTCTCTTTGCTTTCTCTCCTCTTCTATTTGCCCGATAGCCCTTTGCAAATTTTGTACAGACGTATCCGCTACTGCCACTTTTTTCTCCGCATCAAACTGGCTGCGCTGCACCTGCTGGTATTCACTCCGGAATGTATCAAGAGTGCGGCGTTTTTCATCCAGCACTTCTCTTTGCATGGATACCTGGTTATTCAGCTGCTGTAATTGCTCAGTTAATCCTTCCAGTGCTTTTGATTCTTCTTCCACCTGCAATTGGGTAAAGCCAATACTTTCGTCAATGCCTTTTAACTGGCCGCCTGCTTTTTGTAAAAATTCCTTCAGGCTGCTTTCTCTTTCTTTCAAATATTCCAACCGCTGGGCTGCCAGGTTCTTTTCATTCTCTTTGGTTCTTACCTGCTGCACCAGTTCGTTGAAAGCATGCTGCATACTTTGCAGTTGTCTTTCCTTTTCAATGAAACCCACTTTCTCCTGTTCCAGGGCTGCTTCTTCATTCGCTATTTCGGCTTCCATGCGAATCTTCTTATCTGTTTCCGCATCATGCTGTTCATTCAGTTCTTTGTAGGTCAGGTTAAATCCTTCCAGGGCTGCTTTGGC
>CALRSN020000199.1:0-5338 GCA_943370865.1 Bordetella parapertussis | reverse complement strand
TGAAAGCAGAAGGGCAGTAATAATAACCTAACTGGTTTTGTGTTCCCGGTGCTTCATTAGAAGCAAAAGGCATTGACAAAATAGACTCTGTGGTTGTATAAGGAGTTTTAAAAACATTGGTAATATCAGCCTGTAATGCATGTGCCACACCAGTAGAAGCGGTGAATGGTGCAGAAGCTGAAACGATCTTGTTCGCTTCTGTGATCACATTGCCATATTGCTGCATACTCAGGTATACCCTTGTTTTCAAAGCAATCGCTGTATTCCGGTGAGCCCTGGTTGTATTTAGTGTCGCATTGCCATTAGTAAGCGGAAGATTCTGTTCAGCAAAAGTAAGATCAGCCAATATTTGGGTATAAACCTCGGCTACAGTTGCCCTGGCTAATGCATAATCAGCTGAGCCTGTATTCCCTGTTAATCGAAGAGGAACTCCGGGTTTACTACCATTACCATCCCAGTAAGGTCTTGCATAAAACTGGAGCAAAGAATAATAACTTAATGCTCTCAGTAATCTTGCTTCAGCAACATAACCTTTACCAACAGCGTCAGTAACAACGCTTGTTCCGCTTACGGCCATGCCATCTATAAAAACATTGGCAAGGTTAATCACATAGTAGGCTCTTGACCAATGATTCTGTACACTGTTCGTAGAACTGTTACTGGGTGTATAACTCCAAATATCATAACCGGTAACCACGTTGGTACGGTCATTCATAAAATCGCCGCCACGGATATCATTGAATATCTGGTAACGGCCACCAAACATACCGGCATTTTTAATGGAGGCGTAAATGGCTCTTACCTGTCCCTCGATCCTTGCTGCTGTTGAGAATGCAGAAAGGTCTGAGATCAGTGTAGTGGGCACAGGAGTAAGGTTACTCTTGTGGCATCCTGTTGCCGAAAGAAGCCCGGCAGCAAGGAAAATATATAGATAATTTTTTTTCATTTTCATAATTCAATCTTTTTAAGTTAGAAACCAATATTTAAGCCAACAGTGATGGTTCTTGCATTAGCAACCGTGTTTCTGTCAATACCCTGGTTGGTTGTTCCATTACCATTTGAGGAAACCTCGGGATCGGGTCCGGGATATTTAGTGATAATAGCCAGGTTGTTGCCGCTGATATAAAACCGTGCAGTACTGATCCTTGCTTTCTCAAGAAGATTACGTGGGATATTATAGCCAAGACTTAATGTACGTAATTTGATAAAGTCGCCTTTGAATACATTTATATCAAGTGGGAAGGAAGATCCGTTAGAGATATTATCGCCAAAAACAGCTTTTGGAATATCAGTAACGTCACCTGGTTTTTTCCATTTTCTCAGGATGTCGGTAGAGTTATTCCAGAAACGCTGGTCTCTTAAACCTGCATTGGTACCAAAATAAATATGGAAACCTAACTGGTAAGTGAACAAGGCATTCAGCTCAAAATCTTTGAAACGGATAGTGTTGTCAAAACCGCCAACATATTTAGGGTTGGTGTTCTTATATACAACTGCATCAGCTGAGCTAACTGTCGGTGCAACGGTACCATCAGCATAAGCGAAACGGAACTGGCCTGAAGGAGCCACATGCTGGAAGAAAACTTGCCTTCCGTTTTTGTCCAGGAAAATTCTTCTTCCAGTAGCTGGGTCAACCCCATTGGTGCGAGTTACAAATAACATACCGATCGGGCTTCCCGGAACAGTGATACTTGGATTTTCCAAGCCACCCGTAGAAGAAATGATATTAGTGATACCCGGAGCAAGAGAAGTCACTTCATTTTTATTGTAAGTGATATTGAATGAAGTATTCCAGTTGAAATCTTTTTTCTGAACAGGGGTAGCATTGATGGCTACTTCCAGACCTTTGTTATACATCGTACCGATATTCTGAGGAATGTTTGATGGCAAACCTGCAGAAGGGGGTTGTGGTACAAACAAGATCATATCATCGATATCGTTCTTGTAGTAAGTAATCTCAGCAGTGATCCTGTCTCTCAGGAAACCAAAGTTCAGACCCAGGTCAAATTTGGTACTGCTTTCCCAGCCAAGATTTGAGTTACCTGCTTGTGAGAAGGCAACAGTACCGTTACCACCATACAGGCCAGAACTAAATACAGAAAGTGACTGGAAGTTACCAAGGCCACCGATGTTACCTACACGGCCATAGCTGGACCTGAGTTTGAAGCTGCTGAAAATTTTATCCAGGCCACCAGTCCAGAATTTTTCTTTAGTGATCTCCCAGCCCGCAGAAACACCCCAGAAGGTACCATACTTACTATTTAAACCTAATTGGGAAGCTCCGTCACGGCGAAGGTTACCGCTTAAGAAGTATTTACCGGAATAATTATAATTCAGACGGCCAAATTCAGAATATAAATAGTTCTCACCAATACCTAATCCTGCAGTATTCGGTGTCTGCCATCCACCCTGGATATCTGTAAAGGCAGGATCAGTAACACCAATACGGTTCAGGCCATAACCAACGAAATCTGATTTCTGTTGTTCAATACCACCCAATAAACTGAAGTTGTGTTTATCAGCAAATGTTTTGTCGAACTGTACAGTATTGGTCCAAACCCATCTTTTGCTTTTATTGAACCAGCTGGAAGCAGAACCATTACTGGCAAAGCCTTCTCCCGAAATAGGATGAAAGAAAACCTCATTATCAATATAAATATAGTCAAGACCAAAGGTGGAACGGAAAGTTGCCCATTTTACCGGCTTAACCTGAACATAGGCATTGGCCAGAATATGGTTGGCTTCGCTATTGTTTCTGTTCAGGTCTAACTGAATAGCCGGATTGTTGAAACCAACCTGGCCCTGTTTATTACCCATCACACCAATCAGGGCACCAGAATAGTTATAAGTGCCGTCATTGTTAAAAGGAGAAATATTGGGAGCAGTTACCAGAGGTACACGACCGAGACCTGCAGTAGCGAAAGCATCTCCTAATGAACCAGAACTTACTGCCGCCAGGTTTTGTTCATTGGAATACTGCAGCTTACCTCCAACAGTTATAGCCTTACCGGCTCTATGATCAAGATTCATTAACACAGAAATTCTTTTGAAATCATTCTTTCTAATAATACCCTGCTGATCAGTATACCCTGCGGAAAAATAATAGCTGGTTGCTTCATTGGCACCAGAAACACTAACCGTGTTGCTATGCTGGATACCTGTGCGGTACACATAATCATACCAGCGGGTATTGATAGGCTGCCCGTCAGGTCCATTAGTGAGTGCAAACGCATTTGTGGTTGCGTTAAAAGTGCCTGCATTAACCAATGCTTCGTTTTTGTGATCAGTATATTGAAAGGCATCCAAAAGATCAGGTAAGCCAAATGTCTTAGAGAAACCTACCCAACTGTCAAGAGTTACTTTTGATTTTCCGGCTTTTCCTTTTTTTGTCGTGACAAATACGACGCCATTAGCAGCACGGCTACCATAAATTGCAGAAGCTGCGGCGTCTTTAGATACGTCAATACTTTCAATATCATTTGGATTGATACTGGCGAGTGCATTACCTGCTGCACTGGTACCGCTAAAATCGCCTGTGTAAGCGGGTACTCCATCAACAACAATTAATGGATAAGAGCTTAATGAGATTGAGTTTGTACCGCGAATTCTGATAACAGGCTGTGCATTTAACACACCACTTGGGATTGTTACCTGTACACCGGCAGCACGGCCGCCCAACGCCTGTTCAAAACTCTGAACGGGTTTGTTGGCAATGGCAGCTCCTTTTATAGAAGCAATGGAACCAGTAACTTCTTTTTTACGTTGTGTACCATAACCCACCACCACTACTTCAGAAATGGTCTTGTCTTCCTGCGTCAAGGAAAAATCAAGGGAAGTTTGAGAGCCAATAGCCCGTTCCTGTGTCGTCATGTCAATGGCTGAAACGATCAGTGCTTTGGCATTGGAAGGAACAGTGAGGGAGAAAGTTCCATCAGCTTTGGTGGAGGTACCGGTTGTCGTACCTTTTACCAGGACTGATGCATTGGGAATCGGATTTCCCTTGTCGTCGGTCACCTTACCGGTGACTGTTTTTTGGGCCAACAACGATCCCGCAAATAGCAGGAAGGCTGTTAGTGTCAGTAACAGTTTTCTCATGTGCATGTAGTTTTTAAGTATAGAAATCAAAGCAATACCCTTGTCAGGGGTAGTGCCTCAAGTGATAAACCAGTCTTTAAAAATAATATGAAAATGCCGCCTATAACCTTATTTGTCCGTCTCTCAACTATACATGACAAATTGCTCAATTCTTATGCTGCACTAAAATAGGGAAATCCGCTTATTTTTTGAGTTTTTCTCCTATGCTTATCAACAGGGCAGGCAGCAAAACCAGGTTCGTGATGGTGGCGGTTACAAGGGTTAGTGATGTTAGCCAGCCCAATGCCTGGGTGCCACCGAAGCCACTGAAACAGAAGATAATAAACCCGGCAATGAGTACCAGGGAGGTATAAATGATACTGATACCGGTACTATGAATGGTCTCAATAACTGTCTTTTTCAGGTTATGACCATGCCGGGGTAGTTCCTGTTTGTAGTTGACCAGGAAACGTATGGTCACATCAATGGCTATACCGAGGGCCACACTGAACACTAAAACAGTGGAGGGTTTGATCGCAATACCTGTCCAGCCCATGACCCCTGCCGTGATGATCAGTGGGATAATATTCGGGACCAGCGAGCAAAACAGGATACGGAACGATTTGAACAGGTATAGCATACATAGGGCGATCAGTAAAAAAGCCCAGGCTATACTTTCTTTCAACCCATTGATGATATAAGTGCTGCCTTCCAGGAAAGTGACACTGGTACCGGTCAGCTGAACAGTGTATTTAGAAGTATCAAAAAGTTGATTGGCCCGCAGTTGGATACTGTCCAGGATCTCGGGTAAACGAACACTTCCCACATCGGCCATCGATACACTGATACGAACCTGCTGCTTGGTACTATCCATAAAGGTGGAGACCAGTTTTGTGAAGGAATTTCCACCCGAACTGTCTTTCTTGAAACTCAGGTAATCATTTAGCGCCGGCATGATATTCTCATCCGGAACAGTATAACTTAAGCTATCCCCTTCAAAAAAAGCCTGTTTGGCAAACTTCATTCCTTCCACAATGGAAAGAGGCCTGGCCATGGTAGGTTGTGCAGTGATATATTGTGATAAAGAATCAATATTGCGGAATGTCTTTAATGCATTGCGCCGTAACCCATTTTTTTGGCGGGTATCCACAATGATCTCCAGCGGCATCACTCCTTTGAAATTGGTTTCAAAAAATTTCAGGTCGGTGTAGATCTTATCTGTTTTAGGAAGATCATCCACAATAAAACCGACACTTTTTAATTT
>CALRSN020000198.1:0-5343 GCA_943370865.1 Bordetella parapertussis | reverse complement strand
GTGGTGGTTTTATGGTGGCCCGGATGGGTGATGGAAAAACATTTTCGATCGATTACAGGGAGATGGCCCCGGGTAAAGCTCACCGGGATATGTATATTGACCCCGATGGTAAAGCCCGCAACGATAAAAGTGAGGATGGCCATTTAGCCAGTGGCGTGCCGGGTACAGTATCGGGATTGCTGGCCGCAAATCAATATGCCCGCCTGCCGTTTGAAAAGCTGATACAACCTGCAATTGATCTCGCAGAGAAAGGATTTGTGATCAGTAAACGGGAAGCCAATTCACTAAACGGATTACAGGAAGAATTGAAAAAATTCAATACGGTAATGCCGGTTTTTGTAAAAGCAACTCCGTGGAAAGAAGGTGACACCCTGTTACAAAAAGACCTGGCGAATACTTTAAAGAGAATACAAAAAAACAGGGAGGCAGGTTTTTATGAAGGAGAAACAGCTAACCTGATCGTGGAAGAAATGAAACGAGGTGGCGGCATCATTACCCTGGAAGATCTAAAGAATTATAAAGCTAAATTCAGGGAGCCGCACAGTTTTGAATACAAGGGTTATAAAATTATCAGTATGCCCATGCCCAGTAGTGGTGGTTTACTATTGCACCAGATGCTGAAAATGATAGAAGATAAAAATATTGCTGCCATGGGTTTTCATTCTGTACAGGCGGTGCAACTGATGACAGAAGTGGAAAGAAGGGCCTTTGCTGACCGTGGCGAATATATGGGTGACCCCGATCATTATAAAGTACCGGTGGATATGCTCACGAATGATGTGTACCTTCAGGAACGAATGAAAGATTATGATCCTGCGAAAGCGACTCCCAGTGTGCTGGTCAAACCCGGCCACTTACCAAAAGCAGAAAGTGAAGAGACCACTCACCTGAGTGTGATCGATAAAGATGGTAATGCAGTATCTGTTACCACTACATTGAATAATTCTTATGGCAGCCGGACCGTTGTTGGCGGTGCCGGTTTTTTCCTGAATGATGAAATGGATGATTTTAGCATCAAACCCGGCGTGCCGAATATGTATGGTGCTATCGGAGGTGAAGCCAATTCCATCAAACCAGGTAAAAGAATGCTGAGTTCAATGACTCCCACACTGGTACTAAAAGACAATAAACCGTTTATTGTAATTGGTACGCCTGGCGGCACTACCATCCCGACACAGGTGTTTCAAACATTAGTAAATATTCTTGAATTCAACATGAATACGGAAGATGCTGTTTACAAGCCGCGGTTCCATCATCAATGGCTGCCCGACCAGCTGGATGTCGAAAAGAATTTTCCAGTGGCAGTAACAGAAGCATTAAAAAAAATGGGATATAGTATCAATAACCGGGGAACGTTCGGCCGCCTGGAGATCATTAAAGTATTACCCAGCGGAAAGTTTGAAGCAGTGGCAGATAACCGTGGTGATGATGCAGCAGAAGGATATTAAAGCAGTTAAACCTGTTAAAACAAAAAAGTATGACCACCTCCATTGGTAAAGAGTTTTTACAAACAGCTATCCGCCGTTTAAAGTATTATAAAGATCTTGGTGATAAAACATTTGAACAACTGAACGATGAGCAGTTGCACTACCAACCGAATGAAACATCCAACAGCATTGCTGTGATCGTGCAACATATGGCCGGTAATATGCTGAGTCGCTGGACCAATTTCTTAACTGAAGATGGAGAGAAAGCATGGAGACAGAGAGATGATGAGTTTGAAGTGCATAGTTATAATAAACAACAGGTCATTGACCTCTGGGAAAAAGGATGGGCCTGTTTTTTGGATACACTCAACTCATTGACTGAAAAAGATCTTCTTAAAAATGTAACCATCCGCCAGGAGCCGCTGACTGTGCTGGATGCCATCAACAGGCAGTTGGCGCATTATCCTTACCATATCGGGCAGATCATTTATACAGGTAAGATCGTTAAGGACAGCAACTGGAAAAATCTTTCTATTCCCAAAGGAGATTCAGCACAGTATAACAACAGTTCGTCTATTAAAGATCCGGCGAAGAAATTCTGAAGAATTTACCCCGGCATCTGTTTCATTGCAAAACCCGGATTTTATGTCTACTTTTACCACTTTGTAAACCCTGTCCTGTCTCCTTTCTTCCTGAATGGTACAAACCGGGAAATTACCGATCACTACAACCACCATTAATGAAGTTCATTTCTTTACCTGTTGTTTTCCTATTTTTTTGCTTCTCTGTACAAAGCCAGGTACAATTCAACCTGTTTGCAGGCCCGCAGGCCACCACCGCCAGCTATACCGTGCAGGGGGTAAAGCAAAAAACAACCAGCAAATATGGCGGCATTATTGGTCTGGGTTTAAAAGTGCCATTTGAGAATCGCCTGTATTTTGCTCCTTCCGCTTTCTATAGCATGAAGGGGTATAAAGCTACGTTTACCCGTTTTGCCTACCCGCCTGATACTTTAGCGACTGATAACAATACGACATTTCATACATTTGAAACAGCATTTCTTCTTCAATACGATTTTAGTTCCCGTCCCAATCACTTCCTGATCAAATTCGGACCATCGCTTGATTTTCATTTATTCGGAAAAGAGAAATTCAATACTGCAACAGGGCTGGTCAGCCGCAATACTCCTTTTGGGTATGATAAATACGGGCATTACTCTGCTAATTTCCTGCTGAATTTTGGATATGAAATGCAAAGCGGTTTTTTTATCCTCGGCCAATACACACATGGCATAGCCAGTATCAACAATGCGGATGGCGGTCCAAGGATCAGGCATCGTGCCTTTGGCATTGCTATCGGAAAATACCTGGGCAGGAATAAGATAATACTGGATACCCAAAACAAAGAATGATCTTTACTTCAAGTCAATGACACATTATTTTATTGTTCCCGGCCTCGGAAATTCAGGACCAGAGCACTGGCAGACCTGGTTCGAAACATCGGGAGATAATTTCACCCGGATACAACAACAGGAATGGGATGCCCCGGTTTGTGAAGATTGGATAAAAACAATAGACAAAGCGATAGCAGAGTTCGACCTTTCTTCAGTTGTACTGATCGGGCACAGCCTTGGCTGTTCCACTATTGCACACTGGGCTTTACAAACAGGGAAGATCATCAAAGGTGCTATGCTGGTAGCACCCAGCGATATTGAAGCCCCGGTTTATAATTTTCCTGCAACCGGCTTTACTCCTGTTCCACTTTCTCCAATACCATTCAAAACAATTGTTGTAGCCAGCGATGATGATCCGTGGGTATCAACAGCAAGGGCAACTTATTTTGCCGGTTGCTGGGGCAGTGAGTTGATCAGTATTGGGAAAGCAGGACATATCAATGCTGCTTCCGGTTATGGAGCATGGCCGGAAGGTTTAGCTATATTAAAAACATTGGGCTAATAAAAATACCCTGCAAAGAATCGCAGGGCAGGTGGACGGTCAAAAAGGACGGATGAACTTATTCCTTATGTTCAGTTAACAGTATTATGACTCATAAACCCAATAGCCAGTGTGGTAATATTATTCCTGAAACTGGTTACACTGACGCTGGCACCGGCTTTCAATGCCATTTCCTGTACCCCAGCTAATTTCTCCGCAAAAGGGCGGCTATACAGGCGACTATTAACCTTTACATGTAACAGGATCACATGACCAATCTGCTTGGCTGATATTGCAAGACTGCAATTTGTACTATGCGCAATCACAGCATTAAGAAGATTGCCTGTTACAGCAAGTAATTTTTTCTCATCAGCTTCGACAAAGAATCCTGGCTGAATTTCATTACTGATAATGCATTGCTGCCCTGAAGCCAGGGGCATTGTATTGATGATAAGCCGGTTGATCATCAGGTGCAACGAGAAATCCTGGTCAAGAACCGGGATTGCATCCACTGTGTACATAAATCTCATAGTAGTCCATTTGACATGAATAATAAGGTTGGTAACACAGGGTACGGATTGCTGCTTGCTTTCAGCAGGGACGGAAAGGATATTACGGATCAGTTTTTCAAAGGGTTGGGAAAGCTGGTGTTCCTTAGTTGTGGGCACAAAGAAACAATTGCAAGGGGTCGAAAAAAATAGAATCTTATCTCAATAGCTGGTCATAAATAAAGGCAAAGAAGTGTAGAATCAATTCTACGTTAAAACCCTTGTTTGCCCTGCAAACCTTTGCGGTTAATTAGTAGCTTAGCGTATGTTATCCAGTCGTTTATCAATTGTACACTGTCTTATTGTAACAGGAATAGTCGTTTTGCTAGCTGCCTGTAAAGCAAAAACAGTATTGACCGGGAAGTACAGCAGTAAATTATACGATGAGTATGTGGAACTGAAAGATAACGGCCGGTTTAAAAAATACCAGTACTTGTTTGGCATCAAGCCCCGGCTGGATGGAGGGAAGTACCTGGTTTCGCATGACACGGTATACCTGGTTTACAAACGCCACAAAAATATCTATGCCCGTCGTGATTATTTTATTATTGGCGGAGGCAACCTCACCTGGTATCATCTTGATTCACCGTACGTGTTAAAGGAGTATACAATTTGGAAAAACAAGCTGCCCAGGTAATTAACCCTTCAATTCTTTCACATACGAATAGATAGCTTCCTGCGCCGATAATAATGGGTGCCCTTCTGTAATTGTTTTTTCGTTGATGGCAGCCCCGGTTATCGTATCACTTTTTAGCAATACTGCTTTTACATTATCCGCCAATTGAAGTTGTATGATATGCTGTAACTCCTTACAAAGCGTCTCGTCGTAAACAGGAAAGCATACTTCGATGCGGCTGTGCAGGTTCCGGTTCATCCAGTCGGCACTGCCCATATAATATTCCGGTTGCCCATTGTTATGAAAAATAAATACTCTCGCATGTTCCAGGTAGCGGTCAACAATACGATGCACGGTTATATTCTCACTCTGGTCTTTCACACCTGGTGCCAGGCAGCAGATACTGCGTACCAGTAATTGAACTTTCACCCCTGCCCTGCTGGCTTTATAGAGGCGGGTGATCATTTCTTTTTCCTGCAGGTTGTTTAACTTGATAGCGATATGCGCAGGCTTGCCGTTCTTTGCATTTTCTATCTCCCGGTCAATCAGTTTCCCGAATTGTTTCAGCATATTGAATTGCGAAACCAGCAGGTGCTTAAAAGGTATCTTGCCATAACTGCCGGGCTGCATACGCCATTGCAGGTATTCAAATAACATCTCCAGTTCGTTTCCAAATTCTGGCCGGGCTGTAAAATAAACATGATCAGTATAAAACCGGCCGGTAGCTTCATTGAAATTACCGGTAGCCATAAATGAATAATGCTGCCATTGTTTTTCCTCCTGCCGTTTTACCAATGCCACTTTTGCATGCACTTTCA
>CALRSN020000197.1:0-5362 GCA_943370865.1 Bordetella parapertussis | reverse complement strand
ATACATCACCCGGCTCCAGGCGGGAGATAAAATATTCTTCGATCACACCGATATAACCGCCGGAGAAGAATTTTACTTTCAGCATGGCATCGCTGACGATGGTGCCGATATGTAAACGGTGCCGCATGGCCATTCGGCGGCTGAGTATTCTGTAACGACCGTCAATGATCTCTACTTTTTTATATTCATCATATTGCTGTAGGGCAGTTCCTCCTTCTGTGATATGATGTAATAATTTTTCAAACTCTTCACGGGTGATATCCGCATAACAATACGTTGATTTTATTTCATCAAATAGTTCATTAGGTATAAATCCTTCAGAGATGGCCAGTGTGCAGCAGTATTGAATTAATACATCAAAACATAGCAACATCGGTACCCTGCTTTCTATCAATTGTTCTTTAATAGCTGATTTTAAAGCAGCAGCTTCCACCAGTTCTAAGGAATGTGTGGGCAGAAAATAGATCTTGCTTATTTCATCTGGACTATGGCCACTTCTCCCGGCCCTTTGCAGAAATCTTGCTACCCCTTTTGGTGAGCCTACCTGTATTACAGTTTCAACAGGGCGGAAATCCACTCCAAGATCAAGCGAAGCGGTGCAGACTACCGCTTTTAATTTCCCGGTATGCAGGTTGTCTTCCACCCATGTTCTTAACTCCATGTCAATTGAGCCATGATGCAATGCAATAGCACCTGATAGTTCAGGTGCAGCAGTAAGCAACGCCTGGTACCACATCTCACTCATGCCTCTTGTGTTAATGAAGATGAGTGTTGTCCTGCTACTATTTATGATAGGAATTACTTTATTCACCAGTTTGATACCCAGGTGGCCCGCCCAGGGATATTTTTCGATCTCATCCGGGATCACCGATTCAACCTCAGTTTCTTTTCGCATGGCAGCCTTAATAATGGTCCCTTTTATTTTTAAAGGGGACAGCAGTACTTCTTTAGCTTCTTCCAGGTTTCCTATCGTTGCGCTGATACCCCAAACGGCTGTTGTTTTGTCTTTAGTACAGTTTATTATTCGTGAAACAGCCAGTTCTACCTGCACACCTCTTTTACTTCCTAATAGTTCGTGCCATTCATCAACAGCAATAAGTTGTAATGTTTTAAAAACATCCGGGTAACCTTTCTGTGCTAATAAGAGATGCAGACTCTCCGGTGTAATGATCAATACTTCCGGCATTTGCCTTTTTTGCCGGGCTCTTTCATTCATATCGGTATCACCATTCCTGATGCCGATCTTCCATTGCATGCCCAGTTCGCTGATCACTTCTTCCATCGCCCTTCCAATGTCTTTTGCCAATGCTCTCAATGGAGTGATCCACAATAGCCGGAGACTATTATTCTTTTGTGTTTTATAATTTTCGGGATAACAGTTAATGAAATCAATTACTGCTCCCAAAAAGACGGAGTAGGTTTTGCCACAACCTGTAGGTGCGTTGACCAGGCCACTTTTGTTGTTAATAATATGCTGCCATGCCTCCTCCTGGAAAGAGAAGGGACTGCGGCCTTTCAATGAAAGCCACTCACTGATGATCGTATATCCTTTGGAAGATTGTAACTGCACGGCTGTAATAGGCTATAAAGTTACAGAACAGCCGCCTTAAGCAATGTGTTTAATTAACGGATTTAATAATCCCACTCTGCCATTTCAGAAAGTATAACTTCTTATTCTCAAAATAATCCAGGGTCATATTGGGATTGCCAAGGGAAGGCTGGATATCAAAATCGGTGAACACTTTATGCTGTTTATTGCCGAGGTTGGAAGAAAGATCTTTTCCGTATTGCCCCAGCAATTTGGCGTATTTCCAGGTTACCTCGTAGCCCCGAAAGACCATGTCGCTGGGCCGGGCATACATCACCGTGTTAAAATAATTCGTGATACTGGTGCTGACCTTATCTGTTTTAGCATTGTAAAAAGGGGTGCTGTAAATAATTTCAAGGTCTTTGTACTCGGGCTTTGTAAAATCTTTGATCGCATCCCAGGTGGGCATCCCCATTACTGTTACAGGGTATTGTTTTCTTATGGAAGCCAGTTGCAATGACAATCTTTTTCCAAAATTGTCATTCAGGCTGCCGGCGATGCAAAGAGTATGACGGTTGCTATCCAGCTGTGCTTTTAACTGGTTTACTGTGAAGCTATCCGGCAGGTCAACATACTTTAATTTCAAAGGAACTGACATAGTACTCTTGCCATAATCGTCAAATATTTTTTTGATCATATCCTCTGCCTGCCCCTTTCTCCGGAAAACTATTACCGGGTTAGTGGAGTAATTTTTTTGTACATACCGGTAAATGCCCTCACACTGTGTTTTCAATGTAGAGTTCAGCATCACAAAAAAAGGATTGCCCCTGATGCCTGCATCACTTGGGAAATTAGGGTTGATGACCGGGATATTCTTTTTCAGACCAGCCTCAGCAAAAATGCGGACATCGCTGCCGCTGCAATGAGCAATGATCAGCTCCACATCACTCATCTCCGGCCTTTCTAATTGTTCAGTTACTGTCTCAACAGACGATTTTGTATCATACACAAATACTTCCAGTTGGATACCTTCTTTTTTTAGTGAATCCAATGCTAATTGCACCCCTTCGTAAAATTCCAGGCCGGGATTGATAAATGCCGGGAACTGGTTCTTTTCATAGCGGTAGTTTTCCATTGAATCAAAGGCCGAGTCCAAATAGAGGGGGGCAAAGACAGCGATCTTATGCTTGCCATTTCCATTCTGCGCAATAATGCCAGCTGAAAAACAAAATGAGATAAGGAGTAAAAAAACAATCTTCTTCATACTAAAGGTTAAGGTCAAAGTTGGGCTTATTCCCACTCGATGGTGGCTGGTGGTTTGCTGCTGATATCATACACCACCCGGTTGATACCTCTTACATTATTAATGATCTCGTTAGAGATATTTGCCAGGAATTCGTAGGGCAAATGCGACCAATCAGCGGTCATTCCATCCACACTGCTCACAGCCCGCAGGGCAACTGTGAACTCGTAAGTTCTTTCATCTCCCATTACTCCCACACTTTTTACCGGCAATAAGATAGCACCAGCCTGCCATACCGTTGCATACAGGTTGTTATCTTTCAGCCCTTTTATATACAGGTGATCTGCTTCCTGCAATAACTGTACCTTCTCTTCAGTGATCTCGCCTAATATCCGGATGGCTAAACCGGGTCCCGGGAAAGGATGACGGTCGATCATTTCTGCCGGTATACCAAGTTCCCGCCCTACTTTTCGTACTTCATCTTTAAAAAGATTACGTAATGGCTCCACCAGTTCTAAGTGCAGATGGTCAGGCAGGCCGCCCACATTATGGTGTGATTTGATGGTAACAGAAGGGCCGTGTACCGACACACTTTCAATCACATCGGGGTAAATGGTTCCCTGACCTAATAAGCCGATACCTTCTATTTTTTTTGCTTCTTCCTGGAATACATCAATGAATAAACTACCGATCACTTTTCGTTTCGCTTCCGGGTCTGTTTTACCGGCCAGCTTGGTATAAAAACGTTCTTTGGCGTCAATACCTTTTACATTCAACCCGATTTTATCATACGTATCCAGTACACTTTGAAACTCATTTTTACGCAGCACCCCGTTATCTACAAAAATGCCGAACAACCTGTCGCCAATAGCCCTATGGATCAGGGTGGCTGCTACCGTTGAATCAACACCTCCACTCAATGCCATGATCACTTTGCGGTCACCGATCTGTTTCTTTAAGGCTTCTACGGTATCGGTAATAAAATGGGCCGGTGTCCAATCCTGCGAACAGCTGCAGATATTGACCAGGAAACTATGCAGCACTTTTTTTCCTTCGGTAGAGTGATATACTTCCGGGTGAAACTGTACACCATATAATGCTTTGCTGTCAGTTCCATTTTTCTTGAAAGCTGCTACCGGGATACTCTCTGTTGTGGCGAGTAATTCAAATCCTTCCGGCAGTTCTTTAATCGTATCGCTATGACTCATCCATACCTGGCTGGTTGCTGAAACTTCTTTCAGCAATACATCCTCTTTGGTCCGTTGTAGTATCGCCCTGCCATATTCCCGTTTATTACTTTTAGCCACCAGGCCGCCAAATCGTTTGGCCGTTAACTGGGCGCCATAGCAAACCCCGAGCACCGGCACTTTTTTGATAAAGGCCTGTATATCGACATCCGGGGCATTTTCTTCATTCACTGAACAGGGCGAACCGGAAAGGATAATGCCTTTCAGGCCGGGTTCAAACTCAAATGTCTTGTGGAAGGGGATGATTTCGCAATAAACGTTGGCTTCCCGTACAGCCCTGGCTATCAGTTGGGTATATTGAGAGCCAAAATCAAGGATCAGTATCTTTTCCGTCATGGTGCTGCGAAGGTAAAAAAAGGTTTGTAGTTTGAACCCGGTAGTTTGAGCCTGTTGATGAAGGGTGGATTTCGGCAGCCCTGGCCTTATTCCCTGCCTCCTGTAACCTGGGCGGTTGGTTCATCGTCAAATCAGCGGAATACCAAAACCTAAAACGTAATTTCAGGCTTCAAAACAAGATATATGAAACAGATTCTCCCTATAGTTATAGTAGCTTTTTTGCTTAGTTCCTGTCATTATTTCTCCGGAAGACGTGTACACGGAGATGGTAATGTGGTTGAACAATCCCGTTCAGTAAGCGGATTCAGAAGTATTGATGTGGGTGGGGCCGTAAAAGTGTATGTAAAGCAGGACTCGGTTTTTTCTGTACGAGTCAGGATCGATAATAACCTGCAGGAATATATTGATGTTTACAGGGAAGGCGAAGTGCTGCATATTCACCAGCGCAACAACACCAGCCTGGATGCTACGGAAAGTATAAAAGTATATGTATCGGCTCCTTCTTTTGAAGATTTTGATGCATCAGGGGCTTGTGATATAATCAGTGAAGGAAGGATTAGTTCTGATAAAAGAATAGGAGTGGATGTAAGCGGTGCCAGTAATGTAGACATGGATATTAAAGCACCAAAGACAGAAGTGGATGCAACAGGTGCCGCAACGATCAAATTAAAAGGAGAAACGAAAGACCTTTCTGTGGATGGTTCCGGCAGCACCAATATCAGGGCTTTTGACCTGTTGACAGAAAATACGGATGTGCACCTTTCCGGTGCAGGTGATGCACAGGTTTTCGCCAGTGTGAAATTGTTTGCGAATATCAGTGGTGCAGCCAGCGTTCATTATAAAGGGAGTGCTTCAGTTAGTTCGGATATCAGTGGGGCAGGTAGCGTAAAGAAGGTCGACTAAATAATTTTTGCAGAATAATATTACGAAGCCCCGCCAGGGGCTTTTTTAATACACCTGTTTAAGGTATTGGTTGATTAAAACAAATTCCAGAACTTACAGCCACCA
>CALRSN020000196.1:0-5369 GCA_943370865.1 Bordetella parapertussis | reverse complement strand
TATACATATTGTTTGTTCTCAAAACGAACCACGGCTTCTTCCGGCAGGGTCAGTACATTCGCATTACTGGTATGGATCGTTGCATTCAGGAACATACCCGGCAAGAGATTTTTGGGTTGCTTTTCAAAATGACAATGTACCAGGGCACTCCGGCTTTCGTCCACGTTTTTAGTCACCAGGATCACTTCACATTCATGCACGGAAGCAGGATCATCCACAAAAGACACCTGTACTTTCTGCCCGACATTGACTTTGGTGATATCTTTTTCAAACACGGTCAGCATGGCATGCATATCATCCGGGTTGATCAGCTCAAATAATACATCCGTAGCCGTAACATATTTACCAATATTCACATTCACTTTCGATACAAAGCCATTAATCGGTGAATGCACCGTCACACTTCTTGAAATTGTATTCTCCGTCAGTCTTGCAGGATTGATACCGATCAGTTGTAATTTTTCACTGTATCCCTTCACCAGTACTTTTTGGGAAGTAAAATCGGCCTGCGCCTGCTGGTACACTTTATCCGCATTCACTTTATTTTCATTCAGCAATTTTTGCCGCTCATATTCCTGTTGCAGGAAATTAAGCCTAGCTACAGCTACTAAATAATCCTGCTGCAACTGGATCAATGCCTGGTCTTCTATCACAGCGATCACTTCACCGCGGCTCACATGCATACCGGGCATCAGTTTGGTGGAACGGAGATAACCTCCCAGCGGGAAACTGACAGATACAATATTCTGGGGCGGCACATCCACCATACCATTCACTTTTAAAGTACTGTTCATCGCCTGCGGCAACACCGTTCCTGTTTCGATACCTGCATTTTTAAGTTGTGCATCCGTCATTACGACCACATCCTCTGCCACGGCCTCTTTTGATTCAGCAGCCGCTTCTTTCTTCGATGAGCAGGAAGCGAATAAGAAGATCGCTGTTATATATAAAAATATCTTTGTCATTACATTTTATTTTCCGGTTAAGTATTCTATTTCAGTATTGATCACATGCAGTTGCTGTACTGCATCGAGATGAGCCAGTTGTATGCCCACCGCATTATTCATCAGCATCGTCCATTCCAGGTAACTGATCTGCCCTTTCTCAAAATTCTGTTTCGCATGACTGATGATCAGCTCCGACTGGGCTAGCCCCTGCTGCCTGTAATAATCCAGCTGCTGTTGCCGTTTATGCATTTCTTCAGTGAGTTGCAATAACTGGCTTTTCAGTTGCTGATCCGCCACTTTTACATTCATACGGGCCACTTCTTCATTCAATTGACCAGCTTTCACTTTATTCTTAGCTGCCTTACTGAACAAGGGAATTGCCATGGTGATAGTAAAACTATTGAAGCGGTTGCCGGAACCATAGTACTTCTGGGTGACCCCATCGGGTGACTGGTAACCAACAATAGACATATTATTATAGCCTGCAGCAATATCCGGTACCAGTTTATTCCGGTCCAACGCTGTTTGCGAACCCGCCAGCATCACCTGTTGCTCCCTGAATTTGATCAACGGATGATTGGTGACTGCTGCTGTATCCGCTAGCACAATCCCGGTCGTGTTTTTCTCATTATAATCAGGCAACAGTTTCTCTTCCGTATTGAGCAACCATTGCAGTTTCTGTTGCGCAATGCTGATATCACCCTGTAATTGCTGTTGCTGGATCTTTAATTGCTGTACTTGTGCTTCCACGGTTACTTTTTCCAGCATATTAGTTTCACCGGCTTTCAGGCGAAGTGCTGCGGCCTGTAATACACGGCTGTACACTGAATCCAGTTTTACCAACAGTTGCTGTCTTGCTAAAAGATCAGCCATCTGCCAGAAAACAAGTTTCACTTCTTTGTTCAGCTCCTGTTGCTTCCAGCTGATCATTGCCGTTTGTGTTTTTTCGCTGGCCTGGTAAAATTCCCGCTGCCGTTTATACACAACTGGTAAACTAAAGGATTGATTGAGGGTGAAACGGGTATCATTATTCAAGCTATTGATGTTCCCGTATTCAGCACCTAGTTGTGTTTTAGCCGGTTCAAATACAGCTGCCTGCAGTTGTTTCCAGTAAGCTGACTCCTTTTGCAATGACTGTATAGCTAAATTTTGTTTACCGGCCAGTTGCAGCATCTCCTCCAGTTTCATTTTTTTTCCTGCCGGATCTTGTGCCTGTGCAAATGAACAAGCCAGCAGTAATAAAATAATGGTTGCCGGCACTATGGGTTTCTTCCTTCTTGTTTTCTTCGGCTTCTCTCGTTCGATCCACATATACAAGATGGGTAATAACACCAGGGTCAGGAAAGTCGCCGTGATCAACCCACCGATCACAACAGTAGCTAATGGCCGTTGCACTTCAGCCCCGGCACCATGACTCAATGCCATGGGTAAAAATCCAAGTGACGCCACAGAGGCTGTCATTAATACAGGACGCAGCCTGACTTTGGTTCCTTCCATAATAATGAATTTAAGATCATGCATTCCCTGGTTTTTCAAGCGGTTAAATTCGGTGATCAGAACGATACCATTCAATACCGCCACACCAAACAAAGCAATAAAACCTACACCAGCCGAAATACTGAAGGGCATACCCAGTATCCATAAGGCCAGCACACCACCGATTGCCGATAAAGGAATGGCAGAAAAGATAAGCACACCATATTTTAGTTTGCCAAATGCAAAATAGAGCATGATAAAGATGAGTAATAAAGCCAGTGGCAAGGCGATGCTTAGTCGTTTCTTGGCCTGCACCAGGTTTTCAAACTGGCCGCCATACGTAATGTAATAACCCGGCGGTAATTTTAATTGTGCATCCACTTTTTCGCTTAGCTCTGTCACCACGGTCTGCACATCTTTACCTCTTACATTGAAGCCCACGACAATTCTTCGTTTGGCATCTTCCCGTTGTATCTGGTTAGGCCCTTCTTTGATCTCCACCGTTGCTACCTGGTATAAAGGAATTTGCGTACCCGTTGGCGTAGCAATAAGCAAGTTCTGTACATCCGTAAGATCTTTTCTTGATTGCTGGTTCAAACGAACGACTAAATCAAACCGTCTTTCATTTTCATAGACAAGCCCTGCTGTTTCGCCTGCAAAAGCAGTACGGATCACCCGGTTCACATCAGCAATATGCAATTGATAATGCGACATGGCATCCCGGTTATAATTGATAACGATCTGTGGCAAACCAGTCACCGTCTCTACATAAAGATCCCTGGCACCATCTACTGTACTTACCACATCGCCCAACTTTTTAGAATAAGCAGCCAATGTATCAAGGTCTTCCCCGAATATCTTACACACCACATCCTGTCTTGCTCCTGTCATCAGTTCATTGAAACGCATCTGCACCGGGTATTGGAATCCGGCTGTTACACCGGGCACATCTTCCAAAGCCTTACTCATCTTATTCGCTAATTCATCAAAGGTTTTTGCAGACGTCCATTCACTTTTATCTTTTAAGATCACCATCATATCCGATGCTTCGATCGGCATCGGGTCAGTGGGTATCTCACCGGAACCGATCTTCGTCACCACTTTCTCCACTTCAGGAAATTTCTTCAAGAGTATTCCGGCTGTCTTCTGTGTTGATTCAATGGTTTGTGACAATGAACTCCCGGTCAATAATCTTGTATCTACTGCAAAATCTCCTTCTTCCAGCTTGGGAATGAACTCCCCGCCTAACCTTGATAAAATAAATACTGCAAACAGAAACACAGCAATAACGACTCCAGTAATGATCTTGGGAAATGCCAGCGCCTTTTTCAATGCCGGTTCATACATTCTTTGTATCCAGTTCATCATTTTATCCGAAAAGTTCTCCTTGTGTTTCATTTTTTTACTGAGAAACAACGAAGTGACCATCGGCACATAAGTGAGTGATAAGATGAATGCACCGATCAGGGCGAAAGAGACCGTTTGTGCCATCGGCCTGAACATCTTTCCTTCAATACCAACTAAAGCAAGAATGGGTAAATACACAATAAGAATGATAATCTGGCCAAACACGGCAGAGTTCATCATTTTACCGGAAGAATTCTCTACCTCCTCGTCCATCTGGGTTTGCGTGATACTATTATTGACCGCATACTGTCTGCTGTGATATAATCGGTGCATTACCGCTTCCACAATGATCACGGCTCCATCCACGATCAACCCGAAATCCAGTGCACCCAAACTCATCAGGTTACCGGAAACGCCAAACGCATTCATCATGATCACGGCGAATAGCATGGAGAGAGGGATCACGGAAGCAACGATCAGACCTGCCCGGAGATTACCAAGAAAAACGACCAGAATAAAAATAACGATCAATGCACCTTCGATCAGGTTCTTTTCCACAGTACCAATGGCATTATCCACCATTTTCGTCCGGTCAAGAAAAGGTTCGATCCTCACCCCTTCCGGCAATGTTTTTTCGATCTGCTTAATGCGTTCTTTCACATTTTTGATCACTTCAGAAGAGTTGCCTCCTTTCAGCATCATCACAATGGCACCAGCCACTTCTCCTTCATCATTAAAACACATGGCCCCATACCGGACGGCTGTACCAATCCTTACTTCAGCAACATCTTTTATATAAACAGGAATACCTGCTACCGTATGTTTTACAAATATCTTCCCGATATCTTCAATTCCTTTTGCGAGGCCTTCGCTACGGATGTATAAAACAGTCGGGCCTTTTTCAATATAGGCACCACCGGTATTCTGGTTATTTTGTTCAAGTGCAGTAAACACATCACTGATAGACACATTCATGCTTTTCAGTCGTTCGCTGTTCACTGCCACTTCGTATTGCTTCAGGTTGCCGCCAAAGCTGCTGACATCTGCCACACCCGGCGTACCCAGCAACTGGCGGCGGACGATCCAATCCTGTATGGTTCTTAATTCAGTTGCTGTGTATTTATTCTCGTAGCCTTTTTTGGGCCGGACAGCATATTGAAATATCTCGCCAAGACCAGTTGTAACCGGGCCCAAAGAAGGGTTACCGGCATCAGCAGGAATTTCAGAACGCACCTGTTGCAACCGTTCAGATACCTGTTGCCTTGCCCAGTACACATCCGTATTATCATCAAATACAATGGTGACGAGTGATAAACCAAAACGGGAAAATGAACGGATCTCAATGATACCGGGTATATTGGCTGTTGCCTGTTCAATGGGGAATGTAATTAATCGTTCTACTTCAGGAGCGGCTAACGAGGGTGATACGGTGATCACCTGTACCTGGTTATTGGTAATATCCGGAACAGCATCAATTGGTAATTTGGTAAACGAATAAGCTCCCCAGCCTATTAATCCCAACATTAATAACCCAATGATCAGCTTGTTCCGTATGGAAAAGCGGATAATATGATTAAGCATAACTATTTTTACTGGTTC
>CALRSN020000195.1:0-5411 GCA_943370865.1 Bordetella parapertussis | reverse complement strand
TCGTTGGTATAAGGCCCGCCTCCTTTTCCCTGTTTTTCTTTTTCATTACGGGTAAGATCAGGAGAAACTTCTTTCCATGTTTTACCCATATCTGTTGTACGCAATAAATACTGCGAACCGTGATAATAAGTACCGGGTTCATGCTTACTCCAGATGATCGGCGCATTCCAGTTATACCTGTACTTAATGTCTTTTGCATCTCTTCCCAGGTACTGGATAGGTGCAGCCATGATATTAGTTCCTGCTTTTGCTTTCATATCCAGCACTTCAATGGTACCCTGGTAACTGCCTCCCAATACATACCGGGGATCATTGGGATCGAATGCAAGAAATGCACTTTCACCTCCGGCCGACCAGGTCCAGCTGGCTGTTGTGATACCACCACTCGCTAACTCCCTGCTGGCAATGGATACAGATGTATTGTCCTGTTGTCCGCCATAAATCCGGTAAGGGAACTGATTATCGACATTGATCCGGTAAAATTGAGCCGTGGGCATATTCGCCTGGGTGCTCCATGTCTTCCCTTTATTCACTGAAACAGCAGCGCCGCCATCATTAGCGATCACCATATTCTTTGAATTCTGCGGGTTGATCCACAGGTCGTGGTAATCACCGTGGGTACCGGAAAGATTTTCCCAGGTCTTGCCACCATCATTCGAACGCAATGCCGGGGCACTCAGCACATAAATGACCTGGTCATTCATCGGGTCGGTGAATAACTCAATATAATACCAGGCTCTTTGTACCAGCCGGTGATCATTGGTCACACGACTCCAACTTTTACCGGCATTATTGGAAACAAATAAGCCTCCGAGTTCTTTATCAGAATCACTCTCTATCAGTGCATATACTTTTTCAGAATTGGAACGGCATACCGCGATGGCCATCTTACCCATTTCTTTAGGTAACCCCTCCTGCATTTTTTCCCAATGCTCTCCTCCGTCTGTTGACTTATACAAGCCACTGCCGGGTCCGCCGCTGATCACTTTCCAGGGAAGACGGCCATGCTCCCACATGGCAGCATACAAAATCGTTGGATTATTCATATCCATAGATAATTCAGCACAGCCGGTTTTTTCATCTACGTACAATACATTTTTCCAGGTCACACCACCATCGGTTGATTTATAAATTCCTCTTTGAGATGATTTGCTGTACAATGCGCCTTGTACTGCTACAAACACCGTATTCGGATCTTTAGGGTGAATAACGATCCGGGCAATATGCTGCGATTGATCCAGCCCTATTTTCTTCCAGGTCTTCCCGGCATCCGTTGATTTATATACACCATCACCATGATGTGTCATTACGCCCCGTACAGCATGTTCGCCCATTCCCACATAGACAATGTTAGGATCGGATTCCGCCACCGCCACAGCACCTACCGATCCTGTTTTGAAAAATCCGTCGGAGATATTGGCCCAGCTGATACCCATATCTTCTGTTTTCCAGAGACCTCCACCGGTGGTTCCCATATAATAAGTAGTGGGATTACCCACAACACCCGTTGCTGTCACGGAACGGCCTCCCCGGAAAGGCCCGATATTTCTCCACTTTACCGGTTTAAAAAAATTATTCAGCTCCTGTGCTGCAGAATCTTTTTTGGTTTGTGCAAACAGGTTGGCACTAAATGAAAGAACAATAACAAAAAGCAGGATTTGTTTTGGCATGTGAAGGTGATTTAAGAAAAAAAATAATTAGTATTAAGTTAGCTTAATCAGCAAAATATACTTTGCTGATCTTACCCTTTTCGATTACATAAATGACTGCGCCATACTGGAGGTTCACGGGCTTGGGGCTTGTCCATATCTCTTCATGATCGATTACCGTATTTCCTGATACGATCCGGTTAACCAGCTTGCAGTATAAATAAGGCATCTTCGTAATAAAGATGTATTGTTTTCTCATTTCTTCCTTCCCCTTCATTTGCAGTTTACCGGTTGTGGAATATATCTCCACATCGTCGGCATAAGGTGCCAGGAAAGCATCCAGGTCATGTGCATTGTAAGCATTCAATTGTTGCTGCACCAGCATAACAGCTGTGTTATTCACTATTGAATCAGGAAAGAAAACCTTGCCCTTATTAAAGACCCGGTCGATCTTTTTCCAGTTGGAAAGGCTGTCCAGCGGGTTGGCATTCAGTAATACCATATTTCCCCATTTGTTTTTGGAGATACTACCCCACTCTTTCTCCTGCCCCACTGCTTTGGCACCATTGATGGTGGAGGCCTGTAAGAGTTGCCAGCTGTTCAAACCTGCCTGCTGCATGGCATCTAATTCATCAAAATAAGAGCTGGCATGTTGTGTACCAATATTACCGGCGTCCGTACCCGTAGCAATCATGACTCCCGCATCGGCTAATTTTTTCAGGTTGAGGGCTGAAATACTATCCTCCGCCTTGGGCTGACCGGTTAGCTTCCGTTTTCTCATAGCTGTGATATAACTTTTACCAATTGTTGTATCAGGCCAGGGATAATCAATAATTGTACTGTTGGTAAAAGGGTGAGCATGTTCCAGTTCATAGGTACTGAAATGATAATTATCGGACAGCACTTTGGAATAATTGCGACCCACTACCAGTGTGGGGCAAAGCACCACATTCTTTTTCTTCAGCAATTGTATAAAATCGTTGCTGATATATTCGTCATCGATGCTATGTACTAAATAGTTGGCACCCGCTTCCACCGCCAGTTGTGCGGTGATCCGTTCAGTGGCATGTACCGCTACCCGTTTATTATGCTGATGTGCTTCATCAATAGCGGCTTTAACGATCTCATAGTTTTTTCGGGCTCCTGCTTCCTTATTACTGTCCAGAACGATATACCATATCTTGACAAAATCAGCTTTGTATTTCAATTGCTCCTTCACCGCATTGATTGCATCCTCTTTTGTGGATATCAGGATGAACGGACCTTCATTGCCCAGGTCTTTAAAAGCAGATGGTAACCAGGTGGTCAGCAAAGGTCCCGTCATACTTACAAGAGGCGAAGCAGCCCTGGTAACTAAGGAATCTCTTTGTTGCAAAAAATTGTAACTGGCCCCGACATCTGTTACGGAAGTGATGCCTGCAGCCAGGTACCTGTGCAGGAGGTCTTCCATATTATCATGCACCCATTGTATCTCTTTTTTATAGGGTTGATATTTGCGCAGGTCAATGGCATCCGGTCTAGCATATAAGCCCCCGCTTTGAAAAAAATGGATATGCGCATCACTGAAACCGGGCGACAGCCATTTACCGCTGCCATCAATAACTTCAGTACCAGGAGGCAATTTGAATTGCTTTCCTTTATCCACACTTACAATACGGCCATCAAGAACCACCACATCATAACCATTCAATACCTTTTTATTTTCTACATCCAGCACATTGGTATTTTTGATCAATACCTGGGCCGGTAAAACAAAGTGCAGCAGGGAAAGAACCAGGAAAACGATAGTTTTTCGCATGGAGAATTTCTTTCTAAAGTATCGAAAAAAGGGCAATTAAACCGGCTTGCAGGGTGAAGATAATTGTAACGGAGTAATTACCGACGAGCTATTATTACCGTTACTGTGGTTCCCCTTCCCAATTCGCTGTGGATGCTGAGTTGCCCATTGATAGAAACAGCCAGCTGTTTCATATTGAGTAACCCGGCAGAATCGGGGTGGGCGTTGACATCAAACCCTTTTCCATCATCGGTTATGCTTAAGGAAATAGTTTGCCCCTGGTCTTTTAATACAACCGATACAGATGTAGCTTCCGCATGTTCGGTAATATTACTGAGAGCTTCCTGGCAGATACGGAAGAAATCAATTTTTTCTTCCGGCAATAAATCTTCTTCATGGCAATCACTGCTATAGGTACAGGGAATACCATTCAATACAGCAAATTCTTTACACTGAAATTCCACTGTGGCATTAAAACCGAGGTCATTCATCATATTGGGGCTAACCGAAAAAGAAATCCTCCGGATACTCCGGATAAGCAGGTCAGCTACCCGCAACGCTTCCTCCAGTTTTTCTTTAGCACCTCCCGGAAGCCCGGCCACCCGCTGATCCACCCAGGCGATATGCATCTTTACAACAGCAGCCAGTTGCGCCACTTCCTCATGCAGTTCATAAGCCAGGTATTTCCGGTCATCCTCTGCCCTGTTTTTAAAATGTGTGGCTAATGTTTTAAAGTGATGATATTTATCCTCTGTCTCCTGTTCCCGGATCTTACTGGCTGTAATGTCTTTGGCTATCGCAAATACGATCTCCTGGTCAGGTACATATACAGAGGTCCATTCCAGCCAGATAACAGTTCCGTTTTTTGCTATATATCGGTTTTGAAAATTCAACAGGGTCTTACCATTCAAAAGGGTTTCCCGTTTCTTGCCGGTCAGTTCAGAATCATCCGGGTGAATAAAAGATGAAATAGGCCTGGTGTAGAGTTCTTCTTCTGTGTACCCCAATTTAGCCGGCACTGCAGGATTTACTTTTTTGAAATAGCCATCTCTTCCGGCTATACACACAAAATCAGGGGTCATCTCAAAAAGAGTGAACAGTTCGAAATTCATAATACAACGCTTCCCATTTTATTAACCAGAACAATAGTGTGATGATGAGAATCTGCAAAAATAACGGAACAATCTGCCCGGCAAGGGCTTAGGGAAATTATAATGAAACTTTAAGGTCTTGAAACAGGTATACTATTGAAAAATCAGCGGAAACACTTACCGCTGTAAATCTTCTTGTCCGCCTTACGGCAGCAGCGAATAACGGCTACAAAGAGTAAAATCATTTTTTTTTGATTTCCTGCCTCCTAAATTGCCCCGCTAATAAATTGCTTATGATCCGGAAGAAAATCTTTGGTGCTTTGCGGGCTGAACATTTCAGGCACCGCAGTAGTGAAATAAAACGAATTGAAGCATTAAGTGATGCCGTCTTTGCCTTCTCGGTCTCGCTGCTGGTGGCCTCTCTGGAAGTGCCGCAAACCTTTGAAGAATTACAGGTGATCCTGAAAGGCGCTGTACCATTTTTTGCTACCGTATCGCTGATCTTTTTATTCTGGTACCAGCAATATGTATTCTTTCGCCACTATGCACTCAATGATTTCACCACCATTCTGCTGAACCTCGCCTACCTCGCTGTCATTCTTTTTTATGTGTACCCACTCAAGTTCCTGTTCTCCATCTTACTTTCTTCCTGGACAAGGATGGATTTGTTTCCTAAAGCCACTGAAAAAGGGCTGACCGTTCTTTTACCGGAAGATTTTCCACATTTGGTCATACTCTTCAGTGCCGGTTATATTGTGATCTGGATATTACTCTATCTCATGCATAAAAGAGCTTTGCATGCCACCAAAGATCCCGTACTTAATCATTATGAAATAGAATATACCCGCAAGGAAAAGAGAGGGGCTTTATGGAATGCATTGATAGGATTACTAT
>CALRSN020000194.1:0-5446 GCA_943370865.1 Bordetella parapertussis | reverse complement strand
CAGGTTCAGTGTAAAAATATTTGTACCCGTATGGATGGTTGTGTACTTATTGGGATATAACTTTTCCAGCAGGGCCGGCAAACCCGGTACTTGTTCGGTACCTGTTATGGAGAGCTGCATCGTGTTTCCTTCAAATGCTATCCCGATACTATATACTTGTTTCTCTTCCTTTTTACCTGCTGAGATAACGTTATCCAGTAACCCTGCCAGTAAAAGTGGTGCGATCTTAAGCTGCTCACCACCTGGTTCACATTCCAGGTGGATCAATACGTCGCCATCCGACTGCTTACTTAGCAACCCGGCATAAATATGAAGAAATGCTATTTCCTTTTTCATTTCTATCAATGGTTCCCGGGCTTCATAAATGACATACTCCATCACTTTGGCCAGTTGCAGGATAGGTTCAGTGGCCTGTTGCGGTTTAACAGCAGCCACTTGTTGCAAGTGATTGATCGTTTTAAAATAAAAAGAAGGATTAAGGTGCCATTTTAGCATCTTTAACTGCAAGTCTTTATTGGCAAGCGCCAGTTCAATTCTCCTTTTTTCCTCTTCCCGGTAGTTATAGAAATAAGCGGCCAGGTAAAACCAGGAGAGGCGAAAGGCATGTTTCAACAGTTGATAATTAAGATAAGAATATTGACTTCCATTATCTAGCATTGCTTCGAGCCGGTCTTCCGGGACCCTGGTGATTTCCTCCAGATTAGTATATAAATACCCGATTAGCTCCTGCACAGGACCAAACCAAACATAACTGTATAGCAGGTAAAAACCGGCATTGACAAGCACCTGGACGATGATCTTTTCTTTTTGCACCAGCAAAGCCACCCACCAGACCGGCCATATCAACAGGCACTGAAAGATCCACATCAGCCCGTGAAACTCAATATGGCTGATAGGTCTTGTTCCAAAATTATTCAGTATGAAAAAAAAGAGTAGCTGTATAATGGCTTCCACAAGGGCATACAAGGCAAATACGTTGAGCCAGTACCTTGTTGCAGTGGTATGATGGAAAGACTTTGACATCTTCTCTTAAAGATAACCAGATACCCTGCTGCCTTACGTAAATCATAAAATAATTCAACAAAATGAAAGTATTTTTCAACCAAACTGTTACTTTACCCGGCGAACCGGAACTATATGCAAAAGACCTATTTCATCAGCGGACTGGGAGCAGATAAACGGATATTTTCTTTCCTTGATCACTCCGGTTATGAGCCTGTCTTTGTTGATTGGATTGTTCCGGCTCAAAATGAATCATTGCCTTCCTATGCCCTTCGTTTAAGAGAGCAAATAAAAGACCCTCATCCAACCATTGTGGGCATTTCTTTTGGTGGAATGTTATTAACCGAAATGGCAAAAGCAGATGCAGGAATTAAAGGGATTATTCTGGCCAGTAATAAGACCTCCGGGGAATTTCCTTCCTACCTGCGGATCGGCAAATATCTCCCGGTTTACAAATGGACACCGGTTAGTTTCTCGAAAAAGACCATGCTGGCCAATACCTGGATACTTGGCGGCATACAACCGGAACATAAAAAACTATTGCAGCAGATCATCCGAGAATCGGATATGAACTTTTCCCAATGGGCTATCGGTGCTATTCTGCGCTGGGAAAATAAAATAGTCCCCAGGAATATTATCCATATTCATGGTACAGCAGATAAACTATTGCCTTACCGGCTTGTGAAAGCTGATTATACAATAAAGAATGGAACTCATGTGCTGACCATGGACCAGCATGAAGAAGTGTCTGCACTCCTAAAAAAACTAATTCACTGATTTCACCGCCTTCCACATCTCATCCGCCACTAGCTGGTTTCCTTTTTCATTGAGGTGCACCCTGTCATAGGTAAGAATATTCTTTTCCTGGTTAGCGGGGTTATTAGCCTTGTTGTAGTCAATAAATTTTTGCCGCAGGTCAACTAATGGCAGGTTATTTCTCTTGGCCATGTCCCGGATCATATTGCTGTAACGGTTCAGGTCGCCATCCAACTGGTTACTCATGTCTGTCTTTTCCCCCACTACGGCGGGTGTGCAGAGTATGGCTTTGATATTTTTTTCTTTGAGTTCTTTCAGTATGGCGAGATAGAATTTTTCAAATTTATCAGGGTCTGTACCGGTGCCTAAAAGTGTTTTATGCCATACATCGTTTACCCCCACATAAATAACCACCACATCCGGATTCTTACTCAATACATCATCTTCCAGCCGTAAATAAAGATCATATACCTTGTTGCCGCTGATCCCGGCACCAATAAAATCATACTGTTCTCCCTTCCCCTCCAGTTTACACATACTGTCAACACGGGTCACATAACCACCCGGCTTTACACCCAGTTCTGTAATCGAATCACCAAAAAAGATCACTTTGGTTTTCTTTTGCGGCATAAAAGCAACCAGGGCAGCCAGCAAAATAAAAAGAGCCAGTTTTTTCATACTATTTAATTGATCACACAAGGTAAAATAAAAAACACCTGCCTGAGACAGATGTTTGAAAATGTATAATCGTTGCTTGTATCAGTTACTCCACATCCACCTGTTTCCTGATCACGGCCCCGTCTGCAGCTTCCGGCAGGTACTTTCTTTCCCTGATCAGGTAGCCATTTCCTTTTTCACAAAAATGTACTTTCAGGTTTTCTAAACTGATGGGGTTGCCATCTGGTATATCTGCAATATTCGAGTGCAAAATATCATGCCCGTCGAGAATCATCACCAACCCGCTGCCAATCGCTTCCATCTTATTTCCCTCCGTGATCAGCATGCCTGTGTCTTCACCCAGTCCAATGCCAATGCATGACGGATTCGTAGCCACCGCCTGCGCCAGCCTTCCAAAACGTCCCCGTTTTTCAAAATGCGAATCAATAATAATTGTATTTAAGAACCCCAGCCCGGTGGTGATCTTTACCTCACCTTTCAAATGGGCTCTTGTGGCATTGCCTTCATAGATCATGGTATTGCTCATCGCCATGGCTCCGGCGCTGGTTCCGGCAATGACAAAACTCTCTTCCTGGTATCTTCTTTTGAGAATGGTTAAAAATTCAGTGCCCCCGTCCGTAGCACTCAGCCGTAATTGATTGCCGCCGCTGAACATCACCGCATCACAATGACGGATACGCTCAATGTATTCATCATTCATTGCATCCTGCCGGGTGCGGATATGCAACAGGCCTATATTAGTGCAACCGATCTTTCCAAAAGCATTGAGGTAATTTTCTCCCACTTCATAGGGAATCATGGAAGCCGTGGTGATGACTTCTATTCTTGCGGATGGACCGCCGGCCTCCTGGACCACCCGGCGCAGGATACCCAGCTCAAAAAAATTGAGGTTATTGCGTTGAAATTCTCCGGTCTCCAGGTTCGTGCCTTTATCTTCTGCTCCTCCGATGGCTATTAGTTTTCCCTTAGGATGGCTCATTCATTCGGGTTTGATTAACAACAAAATAAAAGAAAAATAATATAACGCTGACAGCTTGGGTTGAAGTATGTGGATATGTGGAGAAAGATTATATACCCGGCAGCATGACTACTATCAGCTCTGGTTGCGGCGCTCCGTTCAGGATTCTGCCCGCTCCTCTGCCTTTTCGAAGAATTTCTTTTTCAGGTAATACACTCCCACCCCGGCAACAGCAAATAAACCGCCCCAGAGAGCATACTCATTATTATATAATAAAAACAGCCAGATAAGCAGTGTAATTATGACCGGCACCGGGTATAACCACATTTTAAAAGGCAGTTCTTTACTACCAAATTTCTTGCGCAGCAGCACCACTCCCACCGATTGGGCCATGAATTGTACTACAATCCGCATGGCGAGTATCGCCGTGATCACATCCGATAATTTCATGAGCAAACTGAAAACGAAGCCCAGCCCGCAAAGTACCAGCAGTGAGATATAAGGAAAGTTCTTGGTGGGATGCAGTTTGCCAAATACCGGGAAGAAATTACCATCCACCGCTGCTGCATAAGGAACCCTTGAATAGCCCAATACCACTGCAAACAAAGAAGACATGGCCACGCAAAGGATCAGCACTGTTACAGCCACGGCTGCTTTATGGCCGTACAGTTTTTCCATAAAACTGCTGACTAAATATTTATCCATCTTTACGGCATCCTGCCAGTGTATCACACTCATCACACTGATATTCATCAGCAGGTATAAAACAGCGATCCCAATGATAGAAATGAAAATGCTACGGGGGATATTTACTTCGGGTCGTTTGATCTCACCACCCAGGTGACAAACATTATAATACCCCAGGTAACTGTACACTGTTTTCAACGAACCCTGTGCCACCATGGCCCAAAAAGAGAACTGGAAAAAGGATTCATTGCCGGTTGGCCATAGTTTAATAGTGTGCTGCTGGTTCGACAAGCCACTGATGATGATCCATAAAATGGTAACGATGACGATGACACCAAAGAATACGGATATCTTACCAATGGTTTCGATCTTCCGGTATAATAATAACAGTACAAAAATGACAAGACCACCGGAGATCATTTTTTGTTCCCAGCCCGTGAGATCAACAATATAAGTAAGGTACTGCGCAAAACCGATGGCAGCAGATGCTACCACCAACGGTGCCTGTATGGAAGTTTGCCAGACAAATAAAAAGCTCATCAGCCTGCCGCCTTTCTTCCCAAAAGCAATGCGGTGAAAATTATACGTACCACCGGCCAATGGATATTTTGCGCCGAGCTCACTCCAGATCATCCCGTCCATCAATGCAGTAAAGGCTCCAAATATCCAGGCCCATATAAATAAACCATTGTTGAAATACCCGATCACCAGCGGCATCACCACAAAGGGTCCGATGCCTACCATGTCTATCATATTGATAGACGTAGCCTGCAGTAAATTGATCTTGCGGTTAGTGATGGGTGTGGACATGAATTAACAAATAGTACTCAATTTACATGAAAAGAGTTAGCTATTTTCAAACCATGAAAATCGGATTAAATACCGGTCCATTTCTTTTCCTGCTGCTGGTTTATTTTACTAATGAGGCAGAATGCCAAACAGATCAACAACTTTTAGTAAAGTTTATTGAAAAAAGTAAACACCTAAAAAAAATCCAATCTGCATACCAGCATCGTTCCAGCGCAGAAGCTTGTATTCTTAGGAAAATTGATGCAAATCACAAACAACTGATTATTGAAAATTCCGGGGGCCTGGATATTTTATTACAGGAGGATTCTTTGGGCATCTATTTAATATCCATCAGCAAAGCTCAACGGTATGGACAAGCGGGAAAAAGCGAGAATATTCTTTTTAAGACTGATACTACAAGATTAAATCATTTTATTATCCGCCATGATAGTGTATATGGGGGAAAGACAACCGTTGAAATGTTCAAAAACTATAAAATCGACCGGTTTGGGCCCGCCTGCTATTCAATGGGGGTGCCTTCCGAAGGAATCAAACAAATGAGAACACTTGTCTCTA
>CALRSN020000193.1:0-5467 GCA_943370865.1 Bordetella parapertussis | reverse complement strand
TTGTTTTACGATTTAATGTTGAGGTCAAAGATGGTTCCTGTAAATCCAGGTATAAAATTTATAGCGACAGCAGGCTTGTTCTTTGCAACGAAGTGTGGAAGAATACGAATAAACCGTATGGTGATGAGAAACCAGTAAAGGAGCTATTGTCCCAGCTACCATTTAATCTAAAAACAGGCTGCTTCAGTTGTTTTTATTATTTGCGGGGTTAGCGCCGATCTAATTTGCCGGTATATAATTACACCTATATGACAGCAACAGATATCCGGCTGGTAAAAAGAACCTGGCAACAATTGCAGGGAATCAATCCCCTACTTATTGCCGACTTGTTCTACAGTAAACTTTTTACAGATCAACCAGGGCTGAAAAAAATGTTCCCCGCCTCCATGAATGAACAATACCGGAAACTGATGGATATGCTGAATACACTAGTCCTGCAGCTGGATAATACAAACCAACTAAAAGAAGCTATTGCAGCTATGGCGGACCGGCATATTGTATACGGGGTAAGACCGCAGCATTATCAACTGGTGGGCAATGCCTTACTCTGGACTTTACAAAGGGGATTGGGCAGGGACTGGAATGAAGCAACAGAACAAGCCTGGCGGAACTGTTATTCGCTGGTAGCAGGTATGATGCTGCAGGTGCAGGAACGGCCGGCAACGTAAATTAAAAAGTGATGATCAGCTTCATTCCGGGTTTGCAACGGCTCATTTTACAACAGGCCTCCTTTGCCTGTATAAAATTCGGGACCCCAAAAAGGCAACTCATTTTTACACTATCAAAAAACATTAAAACTTATTCCATGCAACAGATTAAAACATTGGTGGCTGCAATAACGTTCATCCTGGCAGTCAGCTCCTGTACAAAGGAAACAAATTCAAATCCTGCCGGGGCATCAACCGCTCCAAAGCAACTGGTTTATTCCAAAGACTCTTATGGTGGCGAGATTAATTATGAATATGATACAAAAGGCAGGCTAGTAAAGATCATACAAAGTGACCGGGTGCAGGAGTTTACGTACACTTCCGGTACTTCATTTGAGGTTAAAGTTATCAGTTTGCCCGGAGGAAACCTAGATGAGGTATATACCTGTACGCAAAATGAAAAAGGGTATGTTACCCAACTGGTGAAAAAGAATGCGGCCGGCCAGGTTACTTATACCTACAATTATTTTTATGATGAGAGCGGGAATATGACCCGGTTGAAAGGATATACTCCCAGCCTGCAGAGCAGTTATGAAAGTGTATTTGAAATGGAGAATGCTGTTGTAGCTGTTCAAAAAAACTATTCGAATGGTCTTTTAACCTCTACCACGAGTTATGTGTATGATAAGACCAGGGAGATAAAGGGGCTTTCAAGCCTGGGTGGTTATTATTATTCGCCGACATTATTTGGAACGCCCATGAAATATGCTATTACTGACCAGAAGAGGGTTGAGTCCAATGGGCAGCTCCTCTATCATTATGCCAAAGCCATCCAAACAACAGCCGATGGATACCCGGTGAAATTAATAATGACTGATCTGGTAAACAGCAGCAGCAGCTTCCAGGTGGACTATACATTTAAATAGAGAATAACGCTTCATTTGATTTTTACCACACTTCAATAGAAAATGGATCCGGCAGGCCGTTCATATTTTGCCTGCCGGTCTTTTGTTATTATTTTAACTCCTATGTACAGGTGGATTATCATATTGCTGCTGATCGTACAACTGCTGAAAGGACATACAGCTTTGTCACAACCACCTCCCCTCAATTTTCATCACCTCACTGTCAGGAACGGGCTGAATGATGGTATAATCAATGCTATCGTACAGGATAAGTATGGTTACATGTGGTTTGCCTCCTACGGTGCCCTCAACCGGTTCAACGGGTATACGGTAGAGAAATTTACGACTGTACAAGGTGACAGCAGCAGCCTGCCCGCCAGTATTGTGAATGCACTGTATTGTGACAGCAGCGGAGATTTATGGATCGGGTATGATGAAGGGCTGGCAGTATTCAATTACCAGCACAGTAATTTCAAAAGAATAAAAGCGTCCGCCAGGATAAGGATCAATGAAATACAGCCGCTGAACCAGGCTGAATTATTGTTATTAGGTAACCAGCAATTATGGGTATATAATAAGAAAGAGGAGAGCATAAAACCTTTTGTCCTTAAAGAGGACAGGCAATTTTTCAGCAAGCATCCTCCCTTCAGTATCTGCAGTACCGATGATAAAATTTATATCGGGAGTGTTGGTGGCGTCATTATCTGTGACCGGAAAAGCGGCAAGACCATATTTCATCCTGTGCAAGCACTTGGGAACAGCACAGCCGACAAGATTATGGCGGACAGGGATAATAATCTATGGGTGAATGATATTTTTAATTTCCTGCTGGTAAAGATCAACCTGGCTACTTTATCCGAAGAAGCGGTACATGATCTGCCTGCTGTGACCGCTTTGAAGATGCAGATGTCTTTTCTCGATTTTGTTGCCGATGATCATCACAATGTCTGGATCGTTACGTCTCTAAAAGGATTAATGCAATACAATAGCGCAACCGGACGGATTACATTCCACCAGCAAAACCCGTTTTTACCAGGTAGTATTGCTTCTAATATTTTGCGTACCGTATACAGGGCCGGCGATGGAAATATCTGGGTAAGTATGCTGGGTGGTGTCGATTATTTTGATCCGCAAAATAACCTGTTCTCTGTCATTTATCCTTTTGCTGAACCCACTGCCAATACACTGGCAAGAGGTTTTTCAAAAGATAAGCAGGGCAATTACTGGTTTACAACCGGGGATGGTATTTCAAAATATTCATTGGCGGGCAATACTTATGAAGTATGGAAAAATGAAACCGGCAAGCCCGATAAGATCTATTATAATTCATCAAGGGCTGTACTGGCCGACCGGAACAATACTATCTGGATCGCTACGGGTAAAGGGATTAACCGGTATAATACTCAAACCCGGAGCATGGAATTTTTGACCCGCAAAGATTCACTTCCACAGGGCTTCTATCTCAATATTAATGAAAGCAGTGACGGCACCATATGGTTTTGTTCTAACCAAAATGACGGGTTGTATTATTATGATCCTTCTGTCAAAAGAATTTTCAGTATCCGCAACCACCCAGTATTAAAAAAATATACAGGCTATGGTGTGCGACGGGTGTTTGAAGACAGCAAGAAAAGGTTATGGATAGGATTTGATGGAGAAGGCTATGCGATGTATGACCCTGCGGGCCAGGCAACCCGTTATTGGTATAACAGTTACAAGAACGACAGCAGCATCATCAATAACCGGGTCATCGATATCACCGAGGATAATAAAGGGATCATCTGGATCAGCACATTCAATGGTATCAGGTCAGTTGATCCAACTAACGGGAATACAGGTTGGGTGCATACGGGCCTCAAATCAACTATTACAAATGGTCTTGCTGTTGATAAGCTAAACCGATTATGGATTGGCAGTTCAGCAGGATTGATGATGCTGGACAGCAGCCGGAAATTTTTTACCTACTTCGATGAATCATTTGGACTGCCTTCCTCGGAGTTCCCGGAGCACCAGGCTCATGTGACTGATGATGGTCATTTTGTTTTTCCTTCCAATAAAGGATATATTTTTTTCAATCCGCTTGATTACAAGGAAGAAAAACAGGAGCTTAAAGTATATATCTCTTCTGTACAGCTTTTTGATAAGCCGTATATTTCCGAGGAGGGGATAGGGAACAGCAAAGAGATCTCATTAGGAGCACAGGAAAACTTTTTTACTATTACGCTGGAGGCGCTTAATTATAAAAACCCGGGACAGACCTGGTATGCGTACCGTCTTGACGGACTGGAAAAGGGCTGGCATTTTACACAGGATGCCAAAGCCGTTTATACTAATGTGCCGGGAGGTGATTATGTTTTTCGGTATAAAGCAACGGCAAATATCAACGACTGGAATGTACCAGAAAGCATCCTGCATATCCAAGTGGCCACCAAATTCTATAAGACAACCTGGTTCTGGATATCGTTAATCATACTGCTTGGGGGATTACTTTACTTTTTTTACCGGTACCGTATCCGGCAGCAGGAACAATTATTTATGCTGGAGAGTAAAACCCAGGTACTGGAAAAAGAAAAAGCAATGGTGATGTATGAAAGCCTGAAGCAACAGTTAAATCCTCATTTCCTGTTCAATTCACTTACATCTCTCAGCAGCCTGATCCAGAGTGCAGATACCAAAACAGCCCGGGATTTCCTGGACAGCCTGAGTAAAACATACCGGTATATTTTAAAAAGCCGGGACCATGAAACGGTTGTGCTGGCTGATGAACTGAAGTTTGCTGAAAATTATGTGCGGTTGCAAAAAACCCGGTTTGAAAAAGGCCTGGAGGTTGAGATACGGATACCTGAAGAGCAGCTACAGCGAAAAATTGTGCCCGTAACATTGCAGAATTTAATTGAGAATGCCATCAAGCATAATATCATTGATGATGACAGCCCGCTGCAGATTGAAATCTTTACACAAGACGATTGTATTATCGTGAGAAATAACCTGCAAAAAAAGAATTTCGTGGAAACCAGCAATAAACAGGGGTTGGGCAACCTCCGATCATTATACCAGTATTTATCACAACGTCCTGTAGAACTAGCAGAGGACGGCAATTACTTTACAGTTAAAATTCCTTTATTATGATCAAAGCGGTCATTATTGAAGATGAAAACCTGATTGCCCGGGAGCTGCGGCACAAGATCGGTGAAGTGGCAGCAGATGTACAGGTAACAGAAACATTAAGCAGTCTCAAAACAGCCAGGAAATGGTTTATGCAAAATGCCGAACCCGACCTGTTGTTTATGGATATTCAACTGAGTGATGGAGTCAGTTTTGAATTGTTTGACCATTTCAAACTCAGCTGCCCTGTTATTTTCACCACTGCTTATGATGAGTATGCGGTCAGGGCCTTTAAAGTAAATAGTATTGATTATTTGCTTAAGCCCATTGATACCGATGACCTGAAAACAGCAATCGATAAATACCGGAGTTTACAGGAACAAAAGGCAAAGCTGCCTTCCAGTATTGAAGAACTGATGACCGTGTTGCAAAACCCGGCGACCGGCAAACCCCTGTATAAGGAAAAGTTCATTGTCAGTGTCAGGAATACCTGGATACCGGTTTTTACAAAAGAGATCGCCTGTTTTGTACGGGAGAATTTAAACTACCTGTGGACCTTTTCCGGGAATAAGTATATCCTTGATTATGTGACCCTGGAGGAAATTGAAGACCTGCTTGATCCTGCTGTTTTCTACAGGACCAACCGGCAGAGTATCGTACATATTGACGCTATTCAGAGTGTAAAGCCTCACGAGAATCAAAAACTGACCGTAACGCTAAAGCCACCCCTGAAAATGGAGCAGGATATCAGCCGGGAAAAGGCACCTGCTTTTAAAAAATGGTTTGACCGGTAAGGCCGGGAAGCAAAAA
>CALRSN020000192.1:0-5473 GCA_943370865.1 Bordetella parapertussis | reverse complement strand
GGGCTCCCAGCATCGCATCACAAATAGCATGCAATAACACATCGGCATCACTGTGGCCAACGGCTCCTTTATGGTGTGGAATATGGATACCACCGATCCACAGTGCTCTTCCTTCAGCCAGGCGGTGAAAATCAATCCCGGAACCAATTCGATAAGACATGTTGCTTATTTAATTACAAATATCCAAAAAAAACAGCGTCCCGTAGATGCGGGACGCTGTTAGTATATCAATAAGTTACTTTAAAATTACTTTTTCTCAGTTGCTGCACCACCGTCAAGATCAAAGATCAGTGAGAAGCGGAGAGTGTTTGACAACGGATTGCGGCTTACACCACTACCAGTTGGCAACAGGTAAGAGAAGTTAAGTCCGAAAATGTTATACTTAACACCCAGGCCAGCTGTAACATAACGACGGTTACCTTTTGTTCCATCTTCATGGAAATAACCTGCACGGAGAGAGAACTGGTTGTTGTAAACATATTCAGCACCGATAGATACCTGGAACTCTTTCAGTTCTTCGCCAAAGCCATCAGGAGCATCGCCGAATGAACCGAACCAGCCACCTACAACACCTTTCTTCCTGTAGTCAGCAATTTCTTGTGCTGTTGCATTCTGACCGGGAGGTGTAGGAACCATTAATTTATTCAGGTCAAGACCAAAAGTGATCTGGTTCTGGTCGTTGAATTTTTTAGTATACGTAGTTCCCAAACCAAGGTTGGCAGGAATGAAATCTTTCTGGTCTGCGTTATCAGTGTAAGCGATCTTAGCTCCTAAGTTAGACATCGTAGCTCCGAAAGCCCAGCCACTACCAGCAGTTTTACCATCATAATAGAAACCGAGGTCAGCAGCTACTGAATTACCTGCTTTAGTTACAACTGAGTTACCAGAGAAACCGTTAGCCAGGTCAGAATTGATATAACGAAGTGTCAATCCCAAACCAGCTTTTGTAGACAGTTTACGGGAGTAACCTACTTCAACACCAAATTCACGGGGTTTACCGCTACCGATAGTACTTCCGTTACCATCAGTGAACTGGATGTTTCCGAGACTGAAATAACGAATACCTGCATGTAATGCCTGGTTTTCGTCAAACTTATAATATCCACCTAAAGAAGCGAGGAAAACATCATTTACCACGTCTTTCAACCATGGAGTGTAGTTAGCAGATATGCCGCCTTTAGATTCGTTAAAGGCAACCTTTCCAATGTTCCAGAAACCAGAGTTGGCATCAGGTGAAGTAGCAACACCAAGATCTCCCATACCACCGGCACGGGCATCAGGTGAAATACGGAGGAAAGGAACAGCAGTGGTAACAACGTTGATAGGGTCAGCCTGGGCATTTACAGTGGAGGTGAAACCACAAAAAAGCAGGATTCCAGCAGTTAGTTTTAAAGCAGTTGGTCTCATTAGTATGTGTTTAATAATGGTGTAAATATATGGTTTTTGAGAAAATACAAAACTAAAATATTGGATTTTTATAGAAAACCAGTAAGGGGGAAGATTTGCACTTCAGGCTTGCTGATTATCGGTATTAACGTTCTGAATTGTACTTTATTGCAAGGCCTTTTATTTTTTTAACAGCCGCTATTTGAAGGTCCATTTGCGTAATAACAACCCCCCGAAAATAGGGCAACAATATATATTTCCCCATGATTTTATTATGTTTTTATAGCAGTCCCTCAAAAATCAGGGTTTGGAGCACCGGCATCCCAATAATTACCAGCACCAGTTGGCAGTTCTTAAAGGATCACCAGTTTCTCAATGACCTCTTTTTTCTTTTTATCAGCGGCTGTTACCCTCAATTTGTAAATGTAGACGCCCCTGCCGGGCTTATCGCCAAATTCATCCCGGCCATCCCATTGAATTTCATCAGACCGGTTGCCGTCCGTGATGATCGTTTTCCGGATGGTTTTAATGACCCGGCCAGTAACCGTCATGATCTGCAGGTAAACCTGTAGCGGCTGGCCCGGTTTATTGTGCTCAAACCAGAAACTGGTATGGCTGGTAAAGGGATTGGGATAATTCAGTACATGGCTCAGCTTTAGTTCTTCATCATTAGCCACGGTAAATTCCAGTACCACTTCATTTGAGTTGTTTAAAACATCCCAGGCTTTTATTTTCAAACTATGCGTGCCAGGTTCTAATGCAGGTAGCTGGAACCGGGCTGTTCCCTGCTGGTAGCTGTCGGGGTCACTTTGGTAAAAATCATTCAGGATAAAATAGCGGTTATTGTCGTTATCAAGGGTGGCCACTATATCATGGCCAATACCCATCCCGGTGGTATTGATACCCGAGGAATCAGCCAGCTTGACGATCAGTACCGGGTTTTCGTTAGCAATGCCCCCGTTCACAAACTTTTCGTCATTCAGGTAGGGTTTTATTTCAGGGCCTTCTGTATCGTTGCCGGTATTATTTCCCACGCCACCCACAATAAAATTGGTGAAAGCACCTGCCGCATCTGTCACCCCGTTTTCTGCATATAAACTGAGTTTACCATTCCCATATTGAAAGTTGATATCCTTCGGTACTTTGAAAGAAAAGCTGAAAAGCCCATTTTGGACAGTCGCTTTCCCTTTGAATAAACTATTGTTTTGTACCACAAAAGGAGTAACCTGGCTGGCAGCATCATTTGCCAGTGTACTGATGGTTTGCGGCTTATCAAAAACAACCGGGTAGACGGTACCATTGAAACCAGTAAGTACATTACCCTGTAAGTCGGTCACTTCTCCTTCAATGGTGATTTTTTCAGTCGAGCTCAGTGTGTCAGTCTGTGCAACCGGGATACCATTTACTTTGGTTGCCCTTACTTTTAGTTGAGGAAAAGCAAGCGTTAATGCAGGATCACCCAATAAAGTAAACTTCCGGTTATTGGTCACATCGCCGGAAGTCTGGTAAGTGAAATTCTTTGCTTCCTTCACTGCATCACCCAATGTTTTGTATTTCCCGTTTGCATCGGCCTGCAAAGCCAGTTGCAGGTAATTATTATTCATGATCCGGTTACTGAATGCAAAAACCACCCGGGTCGTTGTCATCAATGCTATAGCACCGGTCTTTGGTCGTACTAAAATATTTTCACCTATGGAGTTAATGGCTGGATTATCATAGGGTGCAAAATCACAGGTAGCCGTTATAAACAAAGGCAGCTTATCAGCATTGTTCCAGTTATTAACGATCTCCTGGTCCAGCACTGTTTCTTCTGCTAATCGTCTTGCACCACCATGCCCGTTATAATTCCAGACCAGGGTGCCATTATAGACCTGGTTATTGATGGCAATATTAGCCTGCGGGTAGCTGCTGCCTCCGGAGCCACTTTCCTGCCGGAAAGCATCGAGATATATTTTTTGCTGGTTAGCAACAGGAAGTACAGTTCCTGCTGTTGCGGTAAAAATCTCCGCATCCTGCACATGTAGGTTGGCATCTTCATCATCCGCAATAAACGTCAAGTTATTCCGCCACGGACCAAATGCTGGTTTGGCATAATAGGCAATCACCTTATCTACAAAGTTCTTTGCTTCATCGGTGTTCTTTGCAGGTACTCTTCCAATACCAACATCGAGGTAATTAATGACCAGCCCCGAGTTGATATCTTCATTATCATCTAAAAATCCATAAAAATCATCGGAGGCATAGGTAGATAATGGATCAAGCGAAAAATTATTTTCCCAGACAGGGACAAGGTTAGTGTTATTATTTAATCTGTCTTTCGGATCATAAGAAGCATCGCCAAATAAGAGGAGATACTTTGGCTTATCCGCAGCACTGGTACCAAATTTATCATAATACATTTTTACAAAATCCCTGATAGCTACAGGATCAGGGCTGCCACTGGCAAATTCATTAAATACCTGGTCGGTTGTAACCACGACGGTACGCAAGCTATTTTGTTGCTGGTGAAATTGTGCCAGCCGTTGCGCCTGTTGCAAGAAAGCAGGATAAGCAATAATAAGATAATCCGTGGGGGAAGCATTATGCAGGTCTTGTGTATTGACCCGGCCAACAGCAACAGGCACCTGGAAATTTGTATTGTTGAATGCCACATACTCCCTTAATCGGGAAGCTGAATTCACGAACCGAAAATCAGAGCCGGACAGGATTCCCGGCATTTGCACAGGAGTTAGCGGATCTGTTATATCCCATATTTGTGTAGCGGCTGTTGCATTGCTCACCACAAAGTTGGCAATATTGCCCGGGCCTACACTGGGCCAGTCTCGAAACAGTAATTGATCTGTACCGCCCAGGGAAAGATTGCGGCGGCAGAAAATTTCAAACCAGTTGAGCCAGCCTTGTGCATTAAAACTACCGGGTACAAAATTATAATTAACCAACAGGCTGCTTTGAGTAGCAGTAGTTGAATAAGTTGCTGTGGTTTGCTGCGCAAAAAGGTCATAAATACCTCCATTCACTCCGTTGATAAATGATTGCCCCAGCAGTTGATTGTTCAAACGGACATCAAAACGGCTGGCACCACCCACCGAACGGGCAATGCATTGACTGATGACGGTTACCGGGGAATTGCTGGTAAGATTTGAAAGTCCGATCGCAAAATCCCGGGTTGTTGTTTTGCCAGGCATATTCGCAAATTCTTCGCCATACCATTCACGGCCACTGGCTAAAAAATTAACGGTATCCAGTTCATGAAAATATCGTTCCGAGAAACTGGTTACTGTAGTATTGGGAGAAGTAATAACGGCTGAGGCGCCCACTCTTTTCCCGGTTCCCCCAACTGATAAAAAATAAAAGGAACGGTCACTATAGAGGTTTTTTTTATGCACAAACCGAACATTAAAGGAATCCTTAATCCATTGATCGGGGCCGGGTGCATAAAAAAGTATATAGTCCGATCCGTTCAAAATACCATCACCCCCATCTACAACCATAATGGCATTTTCCTGCAAATCATCCATCCAGGGATCAATATTGGCCTCGGCCAGCATTTCCCCGCCGTTTCCAAACAGTCGTATGGAATTAGACGCCAGGTTACCGGTAGCAACACCCAGGCTATTCAGAAAAGGGATATCTATCTTATATACCCCAGCCGATTTGATAGCCAGCTTGTACCAATTACCTGAAGACAGCACAGAACTGGCTTTATAGGTACGTTGGGAGGAGGCTGTCACTGACAACAAAAAGACCCCCGCAACAACTATAAACCAGCGTTTTGACATGAATACAAAAATCAGTATAAATGGGGATTTCCCCCGGCAAAAAAAGTATTTATGCGTAACAATTTATTTTTAATCTGTCTATATTCGCAATTCGCGGCGGTAAAATTTATGCCCTGTGCAATATTTTAACCTCAGCCGGCGTTAAAACTATTCCAATTCATAGGTTTATGCAAAAAGCAATGAAAGTGAAAAACTTAGTAATCCTCTTATCCTGTGTGATGCTGCTGGCATCCTGCAAAAATGGCCTCTTTAACAAGAATAAAAAGGCTAAATCCGATGTAACCGGCTGGAACTACAATGACAAGAAC
>CALRSN020000191.1:0-5480 GCA_943370865.1 Bordetella parapertussis | reverse complement strand
ACGGGAAGTACAGCAGCCTGAATACGGGGATATGTATAATAAATACCTTATCCAGGTTTATACTGAACAAGTAAAGGATTATGACAAAGCTTTACAGCTTGCAAAGAGAGAAGTGAATAACAGGCCAACACCAGAAACCTACGACTGGCTGGCCTGGGTATATTACCACAAAGGGGAGAAAGAGAAAGCTTATTCGATCGCCAGCACTTATGTATATGGGCAAACATTTGAACCGGACGCTATGCTGCACATGGGCTTTATATTCGCGGCAAATCAGCAGGAAGAGAAGGCAAGGGAAATACTGGAAGAATGCCTGGATAGTTCTTTTGAACTGGGGCCTGTTACCACAAAAATGATCAACGAGAAATTGGCAAGCTTATAATGCCGCTCATTAATGAGGTTTGCTGAATTTCATTTCACCGGCCCGCACTGCTACAGGTAAATCATTCTCCGGTGGTGGCATCGGGCAATTATAAACGTTACTGACATAGGCGCAGTAAGGATTATAAGCCTTATTGAAATCAATGACTAAGGAATCTCCTTTGATATCAGTAAGAGAAGCATCAATATAGCGGCCGTTGGCATAACTTTCTTCGCCACTTGTACGGTCTGTAAAAGGAATGAACAACAGGTCGGCATATTGCTTTATGCCCATCAGTTGTTGTGATTGGTATATATGAAGTTTCACCAGCGTATCATGCAGCATAAAGGTAGCTATGGCAAATACCCGGTGTGTTTTCTTTTCTTTGCCTGATGTTTCCATCTTGAACCAGGGGGCTTCCGGCACTTTTTCAATTTTGGCCTTCACCCTGTATTTTTCATTGACCGGGAAGAAGTACATAAGAGATTTATCCTTACCGGTAACCACTTCATGCGTCTTTACATAGTTATCGTGGTATTCTCCCAGGGAGTCAATATAAGAACTACTCTGTGCTTTCAACTCAGCACCCGATGAGATCAATATAATAAATAATGAAAGGGATAAAAGTCGCATACATAATTTAATTCATCAGTAAAACATTCACACTCCGCTGCAGGATATTGAAAGCGATCTCGGCCATCAGGTTTTCCTTATCCAGTGTGGGGTTTACCTCGGTTATTTCAAAACAGCAAACTTTTCGATTCTGCATAAATTTACTGATAAGGTCTTCTGCTTCTCTTTCTCTTAATCCATTGCTCACCGGTGTGCCTGTTCCTTTGCTGATGGAGGAGTCAAGACTATCCACATCAAAGGAGATATAGATATCCGTGCAATCAGCCAGGTAACGCAGAACAGCTCTTACCACGTTTTCCGGGCCCTTCGTTCGTACTTCTTTGGTTGTAACAACTTTCATCCCATGCTTTTCGATCAGGTACCGTTCTTCTTTTTCAAAATCACGAAGCGAAATAAGCACCACGTCTTCCGGCAAAACTTTCGGAGCGATCTTACCAATATTTTTCAGGCTGTTCCAGTATTTGGTCGTCTCTTCATCCAGTTCATGCACTGCGCAATCTTTATTATTTTCATTGATCGTGGCAGCCAGTGACATACCATGCACATTGCCGGAAGGAGTGGTGTATGGCGTATGCAGGTCTGCATGGGCATCGATCCAGATCACACCCACTTTGCTTTTTGGTTTTGCCATTTTGATACCGGCGATGGTGGCACCGGCCGTACTATGATCACCGCTGAGTACTATAGGGAAGAAATTATTTTTCATAGTATCGCATACGGACTTGCTTACCCTTTCATAAATTGCTGAAATGCCTTTGATGCGTTTGGCATAAGGAGATTCGATGGGTTCATAGAGTAACTTATTCTCGGTCTGAATTTTTTCAGACGGGAAATGAATAAAGAAATTACTCATAAAATCCAGGGCAGCGATCTTGATAGCTTCAATACCGAGGCTGGCACCACGGGTACCCGCACCAATTTCCGATGGTACTTCTATCAGTTTAATATTTTTCATGTCATCAATCGTTAAATAAAAAGATCCGGAATAGCCGGTGATTCAAAATGGGCAGTAAGGGGGATGAGAGGCCTGTAACGGGCTTTAATCAGGAATATAGAAGTTGGCGGGGAGTGATTGCTCCGCAAACGTGTATATACAGGCTTTTTTCTTTGAATTCCTCTTCATAAAATAAGTACAGGAACAAAGTTAGTGCTTTGTTCCCGTGCAATCAAGTCAGGCTAAAACAGGCGTTTAACTACTCATGAAGGGCTAAAATCGGCACCGAACTCTGGTAAGCCAGCTTTTTGGTATGGCTTTTTACAAATAACCGGGATAAAACTGACTGTTCTTTATGAATGAGGATAATAAAATCAATGTTTTTATCGGTGGCAAACTGGTTCACTGCTTCATCCACATCATATAACCCAAGGAAATAGAATTCCGGGTCAAATTCACGGAACATCTCCAGTAACTTATTTCGTTCTTCCTGGTATTCTTCGGTCAATGCTACATAATGTTCGCTGTCCACATTGATCACATGCAACCGGGGCTGGAATGTTTTTAATATCTTTTTGATAGGTACGGAAGGAGTGGATGCAACAACATTCCTGAAGTCAGAGGCCAGTAATACATTCTTTACATCCTTGTAAGCAGCGTCCGGGGGAATGATCAGTACGGGGCACACTTTCCGTTCCACCATTTTCAACGTATTACTGCCAATAAAGGTCTGCCCAATAGCAGAACGGCCGGTTATACCCATAATGACCAGGTCAGCCTGCTGGTGACGGGCCAGCTTTTCCAGTTCGGCGATGAAATCACTTCCTTCTTCCGCCAGTAAAGTAATCTTTACGATACCCACTTCCATCAGTTCTGTTTTCAGCTTTTCCAGTTTATCCTGTGCTTCTCCTGCCTGCGAAGGCTTGTCATATACGTTATGCAGGATCATATTGACACCATAATAACCGGTCAGCAGCTTCACCGCATAACGGGCTGCATTCAGGGAAGTTTCCGAAAAATCAACAGGTACAATAACAGTTTTCATGCATAGTAATTTTAGTAAACCGCCATCGGCAGCTGGATAAAGATAAAAGATTACGGGGAGATGGTCAGTATGTGTTTATTGGTGGGCTGCCATCAGCGGGATGCTGCTGTGGTAAGCCAGTTTTTTGGTATGGGTGCTTTTGAACAGGGCTTCGCTGTTGCTGTGATACCGGGGCACAGTCACCAGCATATCAATATTATAATCCTTTACAAAATTGCTCATAGCTTCAAAGAAATTATTCATGGAAATAAAATAAAATTCCGTGATATAAGCTTTGAACATTTCTTCTAATTTCTCTTTTTCCGCCTGGTATTCTTCAGTAATGGAAACATAATGGTTGGGATCCACATTCACAATATGCAGTTTGGGGCTGAACATTTCCAGCACAGAACAGATAAAGGCAGCCGGGGTTGTTTTTACCACATCATTAAAATCAGAAGCGAAAGCCACATTATTGATCCCCTTATATGATGCATCTGCCGGAACGATCATCACCGGAATCAGGCTGTATTCCACCATTTTCAAAGTATTGCTGCCAATAAGCTTTTGCCCCAGTGTTGTTCTGCCGGTAATGCCCATTGCGATCAGGGTGGCTGTCCTTGTTTGTGCCAGGCGGGAAAGATTTTCGATCAGGTCACCACCCATTTCAATGATACACTCTACATGCATATCTCCTTTATGCAGCAATTCCATTTTCAGGCTTTCCAGGTAAGTCAGGCACATTTCATGATCAGCCGGGTCTTTATAATTGTGATAGAGGATAGCAAGTGCATCTTTTTTGCCGGCCAGCATCAGGGCCACAAACCGGGCTGCATTCAGGGCGGTATCAGAGAAATCAACAGGGATAATAACACGGTGCATAACAGTTGGTTTGGGTTCTCGCAGTAAACTATAAATTTAAAGGATTTGAGATGGATTTTGAAAAAGATTTCAAGCCTTATTTTATTCAATCATAAGCCACCGTACTGGCCGTGAAGATGGCTACTTAAGTTTTGTTAATTAACCCGGATCACCTGCCAGCAAAAAGTTAAAGCTGTCTTTTGTGCTTGGTTCATGACAGCAGCTGATTGTACATTCGGCAAAACCATTAACCATGAGAAAGTTTATTATTCTGCTGCTGCTCACCAGCTGTTCTTTTTTTTATGCTTCGGCACAATTCAATAAGGGAGAAATTTATACTGGTATTGATATCAGCCGCAGGATCGCCCGGTTTGATATCACCAGTATCCAGCCTTCTGTTTCTATTGGTCTTGGGCAACATAGCCGGGCCGGTATTTTTTATAACCGTTCCTGGTATGGGTCGTATAACAACTGGACGGATAATTCGATCAAAATACATGGAGCCGGTGTGTTCTATGAATATGCCAGCTATTTTAAGAAAAGCCGTAAATGGGGCTGGACGATGAATGGAAGCTTTGCCTTTAACCAGGTTAGTGTGTATGAAAAAAACGCCGGAACAGTTCTACTGAACAACAGGTATACGGAAAGACAATTGACCTTCACACCCGGTATTTTCTTTAAGCCTTTACCAAGGGTAATGTTGTTTGCTAATATCGGGGGATTCTCACTCAACAATAATCGGAATGAGTTTATCAAAGCCCGGTCAGATTTTGCCACCAAACTGAATATCGGGGCCATATTCACGATTGGCCAACACCGCAAAAGAAAGCTGCAGCAAAGCCGGTTTTAAGAACTTTACCTGTTGTCCTGCTACAGTTTTATTTTTGCTCTATGCCTGCAAAGCAAATTTCCGGGATATGGATCTATCCTGTTAAGTCATTGGGTGGAATAAGAATGTCCTCTGCAAAGGTCTTACCCAAAGGGCTGGAGCATGACCGTCGCTGGATGCTGGTGGATGAACAACAGCGGTTCTTGACGCAGCGGGATTACCCGGCCATGGCTTTGTTCAGATTGGAGTATACCAGCAACGGTTTCTCTATTCAGTATGATGGCGATACTATACAACTGCCTTTTGAAGCATCTTCTCATGAAATAACAGCAACGGTCTGGAATGATACGGTAAGGGTGCTGGAAGTAAGTCCGCAGCACAGCGAATGGTTTTCAACAAAATTGGGTGCTAATTGCAAACTCGTTGCCTTCCCGGAAAATAACCAACGCAATATTGATATAGCTTATGCTCACAATGGGGAACAGGTAAGCCTGGCGGATGGTTACCCCGTGCTCATTATCGGGCAGGCTTCCTTGGATGACCTGAACAGACGGCTAGATAAACCGGTGCCGATGGACCGGTTTCGTCCCAATCTTGTGTTTACCGGTGGTGAACCCTACGAAGAAGATAGCTGGAAACATTTTACTATTGGCAACTGCCGCATGGCTGGTATAAAACCCTGTGGAAGATGTACCATTCCCACGGTGGATCAGCAAACAGGGCAGAAGGGCACCGAACCCTTAGCTACTCTTTCCGTTTATCGTCGTCAAAATAATAAAGTGCTATTTGGGCAAAACCTGGTCCCCTTATCTGGAGGTATCATTTCCGAAGGAGATAT
>CALRSN020000190.1:0-5487 GCA_943370865.1 Bordetella parapertussis | reverse complement strand
TTTAGAATCAAGGAATTTGAAATTACCTGTAAAACCGATTGTATACTTATTCAGTCCGGACTCTTTAATAATTCCATTTTCACTTAAGGCACTTGTTGAAAACCGGTATCTCGCATTTGGGTTACCACCGGCTAATGACAAATTCACGTTGTGTGTAACTCCTGTTCTTAATATTTGATCCATGGCATTAACATTGGAACCATAATTACCGCCTGTTAATCCATATTTTGTCAAAGCCGCACGGTATTCATCACCATCTAATACATCTAATTGCTTGAGAATTTTTGCAGATCCAACAGAATATCCAAATTCAACCTGCGGGTCACCACCACTTCCTTTTTTGGTTGTAATTAGGACTACTCCATTTGACCCCCTGGACCCATAAATAGCGGCCGCAGATGCATCTTTTAATACATCGATGCTGGCAATATCTGCCGGGTTAATAAATGCAAGTGGGTTACCACCGGGGCTGTCACCAATATTAGGAAGCCCGATACCCGGGCGGCCAGAACCACCTTCTAATGGTACACCGTCCACAACAAACAAAGGACCATTGCCAGATCTTACTGAGCTTGCCCCCCTGATACGAATAGTAGCACCACCACCTGGCTGACCACTATTATTAGTAACCTGCAAACCAGCCACCTTACCCTGGATCAATTGATCAGGAGAAGTAACCACTCCTTTATTAAAGTCTTTGGCCTTCACTGATTGTACAGCACCTGTAAGATCCTTCTTCCTGGCAGTACCATAACCCGTTACTACGACCTCATTCAGGTTAGCAGCAGCGGAAGGTGCGAAAGAAACATCAACAGAAGTTTTTCCGGCTATGGAAACCTCCTGGGTTTCATAGCCAACTGAAGAAAATACGATGACGGATACATTTGATCCTACACTAAGGCTGAAGGTTCCATCTCCCCGGGTCGTTGTTCCGGCTCTGGAGCCTTTCGCCTGAACAGAAGCACCGGCTACCGGTGATCCGTCTTTTGAATCAGTTACTTTCCCCGTAATGGTTTTGTCCTGCGCAGCAGCAAACTGCACGGAAAACGCAAGTACGAAGCAAAGAATAGCAGAAAGCAGAGTTTTTGCAGACATAAGCAATCGTTTTTTTTAAAATTATAATCGGTGTGTTAATCCTGTTTCAAATGGCCTGTTCCTGATGGAACACATAAAACTCTAGGTGGGGACAAGGTTCTCGTTTCCTGTTCTTGTACTATTAACCCTGTTTAGGTCCGTTCAGCATAAGGCAATACCACTGGTCACATTGCTGCGCAATTCCCAAAACAAAGTTAAAATCCCCTAAAGCTTGATAAATTTATACTTAAATATGTGTATTAAAAACACTTGCGTGTCCTTTTTGGTTCTCTAAAACTTCCGCAAACATTTGCGGAAATGTTTTCGGTGGAAAAAATTTTGGTAGTACTTTTAATCCGAACGTTCACTTTATGGCACAAACCGCAACGCTTAAGAAGATATCGACCCAGCTCAACCTCAGTATTTCCACCGTGTCAAGGGCTTTGAAGAATCACCCCGACATTTCTGAAAACACAAAACGGAAAGTAAAAGAGCTGGCAGCGCTGATGGAATATGAGCCCAACAGTTATGCGGTAAACCTCCGGACCAATAAAAGCAAGGTCTTTGGACTTATCGTTCCCACCATATCCAACCTGTTTTATGACTCCTTTATTTCTGCCGTGGAGAAAGATGCCCGGAAAAGCGGGTATTCAATGATGATCCTTCAATCCGGCGATGATCCCCAGCAGGAAGCCGAGAACCTGAAGCTTTGTAAACATAACCGGGTGGATGGCATTTTCATTTGTATCACCCCGGACAGTTATTCCGGTGAACTATTTATTAAATACCAGGAAGCAGGTATACCTATTATTTTCTTTGATAAGGTACCGGATTCCGGCAACTTTGACACGATCTGCATGGCAGATGAAGAAGCAGCTACTATTGCTGCACACACTATTATTAAGTATAAAAAGAAAAACATACTGGCCTTGTTTGGTAACCGTGAATTATCCATCACCAAAAAAAGGAAAGATGCTTTTTTAAAAATACTTGAACAGGAAGCAAAAAAAACAAAAACAACTGTCGGGTATTGCTCCAGCAGTGAAGAAGCCAGGCAAACAGTTGCTTCCATACTAAAACAATCGATGCCACCTGATCATATTTTTTGCATGAGTGATGAAATACTGATCGGTGTTATGAAAGCTATTAACCAGGCTGGACTGTTGATTCCAAAAGATATTTCTGTACTGGCTATCAGTAATGGCTTTATCCCGGGTCTTTTCAATCCCGAGATCACTTATATAGAGACCAGCGGCTATGAACTGGGAAAACTCGCCATTAAAAGGATGCTCGAAAACATGGAAGAAAAAACAGTCGCAAGGTCAATCATGCTCCCTTCAAGACTGGTTGAAGGCGGTTCGCTCTGATCTTTTTACCGGGAAAAAATCAGATAGCTAATGCCTTTGAACTTTTTCGTTTGAATTGTTTTTTTAACCCGTATAGTTTCCCGGGTCGATGAGATAAGTTACTCTCCATTTCATTCAGGTCCTGCAACCAGTCTTTTACGGCAATTTTTTTCCGGAAATTTCTCCGGTCTAATTTAATATCGAGAATAGCTTCATACACTTCCTGTAACTCCCGCAGGGAAAATTTATCCTGCATCAGGTTAAAAGCTACCGGCTTCTCCATGATCTGGCTTCTCAGCTGTTCGAGGCAGGTATTAAGTATCAGCTTATGATCGAACGCCAGTTTCTTAATATCATTTATTGCATGCCAATGCAATTCATTACTGTCAACCTGCAACTGGTGATGACGGATATCGATCAGTGCATAATAGGCGGTGGTGATTACTCTTCCCGAAGGGTGTCTTCCGATACTACCAAAAGTGTGTACCTGCTCAAGGAATACATCATCCATTCCCGTTCTGCTCAATAAGACACGATAGGGCGCACTGTCAAGGTCTTCATCCGGACGAACCAGGTCACCCAGCAAGGAATACATACCTGAAAATTCTTCCAGGTCAGATTTGATCAGTAATACTTTCAGCTCTTTATCCTCGTATCCGAATATCACAAGGTCAACAGAAAGGGCAATATTAAAATAATCAAGGTGACTGATCTTCTCCAGCTCAGCCGTCTTCAACTGTAAAGACTTTGCCATGAGTGACACATTTAAACTATTGAATCATCAATTTTACCGGCTTCGACTGACCTGCAGTATTCACTTTCAGGAGGTATATGCCGGGTGGCAAATTATTGATTTTATCATTAAGTATGATCTGGTGCTTGCCTTTTGCCAGGTTCCCCGAAAAAACGGGCTTGATCTGCTGACCCGTTGCATTCCATAAATCCACCTGCACTTTCCCAGTGGCTGGTACAGTAATTTCCAATACTGAATTATCCGTGGCAGGGTTTGGATAAACTGTAGCCAGTAAACTATTAACGGGATTATTGATACCTGTAACCGGCGTTACTACCGCATTGGTCAGGTTACGGTTCAGGTACACATGAAATTCTCCGGGCTGCAATGTTAAGTTTTGTGCAGTGCCGGTGGCAGAGAAAGTGCCTCCTTGCAGGTAATCATACCAGGTACCGGCGATTGGGAAAGTCACGTTTGCTGATTGTGCCGTTACATCAAAATTACCAACAATACACAGGTCAGAAGAATCGGTGGCACTACGAATGATCATCCATTTAATAGCTCCACCCATACTTCTTGTAAGATTGATATTATTAGCAATGAAAATATCTTTATACCATGCATTTTTCCGCAGGGCCAACAAACTTTTATTGATGTCATATAAACGCTGCCGCTGAATAACCTGCAGGTAATCCCATCTAACCGGTTTATTATCCAGCCTGCAATTATTATTAACCGTACCGTTCACACAAGTATTGATTGAATAGTCATAACCCATTTCACCAAACTGCCAGATCATTTTTGGCCCTGGCATGGTTAATAAAAACGAAGTGGTTAATTCACTTCTCTTCAGAGCGGTATTAAGATCCCGGATATTATAACCTCCGGATGAATTACCGAACTGCAGGTTTTTATACATGATCCTTTCTTCATCATGGCTTTCTGCATAACCCACCAGGTGGGGGTTGGTCCACCCTCTTACTGTATGCAGGTTATTTTCAAAATTCGAATTTGGCAGGAATCCCATCGCCGCTTCCTGGTAATTGAATGTATTATTCCCCCACAACAGGAATCCATAGTTGGACAGTTCAATTTCTTCCATGTTATCACAAAAATGCTCCAATATACCAATAGAGCCCGGTGATTTTAATTGCATGGTATCATAATACCTCTTTAAAATTGCCACCCGATCTGCATGATATTGGGAGATACAGCTTTCATTCGTTGTACTACCGCCGCAGAGTGTATTCTGTGTAAACCCTTTTGACAGGTCAAACCGGTAACCATCTATTTTATATTCCTGTAACCAATGTTCTATCACCCGGCTTGAAAAATTGCGGGTGGCCATACTTTCATGGTTAAAATCATTGAATACATTATATGGATGAGTAGCTGATACATTGAACCAGGGATTATTAGCAGCCGGTGCATTGGTAGTGCTGTTCCAGTATAATGCTGCCAGCGGGCAGGCACCTGTGGCATGGTTCAGTGCAATATCCATGATCACTGCAATACCATTACTATGGCAAGAGTCAACAAATCGTTTTAATGCATTCTTGGTTCCGTAATATTTATCAGGAGCTAAGAAATAAGCAGGGTTATAGCCCCAGCTTTCATTCCCATCAAACTCATTAATGGGCATGATCTCAATGGCATTGATACCCATGTTTTTTAAATAATTCAATGTATCTCTGAGTGTATTCCAGTTGCGATTAGCCAGAAAATCCCTGACCAGCAATTCGTATACGACCATGTTTCTTTTGTCCGGCCCGGTAAATGTGTTGTTGGCCCAGGTATACCCGGGCTCTGCAGTTTGCAGTACACTTACTATACCTGTTGTTAAACCCGTTGGGTAAGGCTTCAGCGAAGGATAAGTTGTCGCAGGAATAAACGGATCATTAAATGGATCGAGGACTTTCTCTGCATAGGGCTCTCCTATTTTCAGTGTTCCATCCACCAGGTATTGAAAAGCATATTCCGTACCAGCAGTCAATCCTGTTATACGTAACCACCAGTAATTACCATCAGGTGTTTTATTCATGACATAACTGGTTTGTTCCACCCAGTTGCTGCCGGGAAATTCACCAATCACTGAAACCCTGTTCTTACCCGGCGCATAAACTACTAACACCACCGATGTATTACCAGCTTCATAATTGATACCATCCCGGACACCGGCCGGTAAGGGCGCCACATTGATACCGGGTGAAACGAAGAACCTGAGCGTATCTTTTTTTACAGCAGAACCATTATCCGCTTCAGCTACGATCTCTGTGGCACCGCTTGCTGTTAATAACGGATTAGCAGAAATAGTTTGACTGGCAGCAGCTGTTT
>CALRSN020000189.1:0-5523 GCA_943370865.1 Bordetella parapertussis | reverse complement strand
AAAAAAGGAAGGGAAAGGCTGGATAATGCCATGGAAGAAATTGCCCTGCTCTGCGAGCCGGTGCCCCCGCCCAAAAGCAAACTCGATTATCAGCATTATTTCTGTGGCAATACCGAAATACCGGAAGATTTAAAAAATACCGAGGTAAGGCGTACCGCTTTATACAAAGCAGCCGTAGCCTTAATACGAGCATATGCCAATATTGCGTCTGAAATGGATGAAGCTGGTTATTCTGAAACTGAGCAGGAGGAGATAAAAAAGCAGGTTGATTTTTACCTGAAGCTGCGGGAAGAAATACGAATGGCCAGCGGGGAAGTGTTGGACATGAAGGCTTACGAGGCCGATATGCGACACTTGATTGATAACTACATCCAGGCAGAAGATCCACGGCAGATTTCACCTTTTGGGGATTTGTCACTGATTGAACTGATTGTAAAGAGTGGAATAGCCGATGCCATCAACAGTATGCCTAAAGGTATTAAGGGAAGTAAGCAGGCGGTAGCGGAAACCATCGAGAATAACGTAAGGCAAAAAATCATCAAAGACCATTTGATTGATCCGGCATTCTTTGAAGAAATGAGTAAGTTGTTAAATGCGGTTATCAAGGAACGAAAGGACAATGCTATCAGCTATGAGGAATACCTGCAAAAGATAGCAGATATAGCCTCAAAAGTGCAGGCTGGTAAAACAGGCAGCACACCCGATGCCATCAGAACCCCTGCGCAACGAGCCTTATACAATAACCTGGGCAAGAATGAACAATTGGCGTTGGCAATTCACCATAAAATCATTCAGGTAAAGCCGGATGGTTGGAGAGGAAATGAGCCAAGAGAAAATGTAATTAAAGCGGGATTGTACGAAATACTGAAAGACTTTGCGGAGGTTGAACGGATATTCACCATTATTAAGCAACAGGCTGAATATTGATGGAACAGATAAAGCTGGGTGATATAGTTGTAGATGTTGAACTGAAGGATATTAAAAATGTCCACCTCAGTGTATATCCCCCAAAAGGCCGGGTACGCATCGCTGCACCCATGCGTATGACCTTGGACACCATTCGCATCTATGCCATTTCAAAACTAAGTTGGATAAAAAAACAGCAGCAAAAGTTTCAGGCACAAGTGCGGGAAGCTCCAAGGGAGTTTTTGACAAAAGAGGGTCATTACTATTTAGGCAGTCGCTATCTGCTTAAAGTGATTGAGCATGATGCCCCACCTGTAATAACAGTGAAGCACAAAACCATTGAAATGCGGGTAAGGCCAAATACCGATTTGCAAAGACGCCAAGCCCTGATGGATGAATGGTATAGAACCCAATTGAAGCAACTGGTGCCGCAAATCATTGCGAAATATGAGAAAGTAATGGGTGTTAGAGTGAGTGAGTTTGCGATTAAGAAGATGAAAACTAAATGGGGAACCTGCAACCGTGAAGCCGGAAGAATCTGGCTTAACCTGGAGCTTGCAAAAAAGCCGTTTCAGTGCATTGAGTACATAGTAGTCCATGAAATGGTACACCTATTGGAACGCAATCACAACGAAAAATTCATTGCTTATATGAACAGGTTTCTCCCGGAATGGAAAGAGTTGAAGAATGAATTGAATAAGCTTCCTGTAAGTCATCGGGAGTGGGAGTATTAAATCTTATTTGAATGGCAGTTCTACAAAAAGGGAAAACACTATATCCATTTTGGGGGGCATCTGTAAACCTTATTACGGGTCTTGATCCGTTAAGCCTCCAAACGACTTCTGAAGCTACCTATGCAACCTTGTTGCCGGGTATTTCCAACTTGACCAATCGTTTACGCTATTATGGATTCTATTGTTGGCTGTTGGATTTTTACTTTCAACGGGAAAAGAAGGGTAACTCTACGGAGCATTACAAGTTCATTCGCAGAGCCGAGCTGATGGTAGCCATACTGATGCAATCAGAAAGGAAAGAAGTGTTACAAATAACGGGCAGCAACTTCGCTGCTAATCTGATAAGCAGCAACACGGGTAAGTATTTCGACCTGGCAGCCGGTGCTGATAAGGATGGCACAGATAAGGCTGTGTATTGGAAATACGCATCAGGAGCATTTGGCCAGTATTACTATGGAGCTATGCGGGCACTGTCGTTGGTTGTGGCTGCAGCTAACGATGAAGGCGATGTGATTTATTTTATCAGCCAGCCACACGACCGGCAGAAGGTTTCAGGCAAACAATTGGCAGAAGCATTTGATGCCACTCTTACACCGGAAATCAGGGAACTCTTTTATACCAATATCAAAAAAGCAAGGCTGAATGTTACGGACATACCTGAGCTCATTCAATACTTTGCCATCGATAAAATTGACACTAAATCACTGGAGTGGCCCCTCTATGTTGCAATGTTATTAGATAAGGATGAACCCAGTCAGGAGATAGAAGAGAACTTCACATATCATAGAAGGGAAACCATCCTGGAACTCTTACAGGTAGCTATGGATAATGGTAAGGAGTACGATTGGCAGGTATTTCTGTTAAAGGCCTATGCTTCAAAAATGGGAACTGCCGCAAGTCCTGTTTCAGAAACAATGATGGGTTGGTACGCCTACAAATTCAATGAATACTATCAGTATGCCTGCGGAGCTATCTTGTGGGCTACACTTCAAGAGTTGTATAGCCATCAGCAAGACCAATACCTTCCTTCATTTGTCAATAAGTTGGAAAAGGCAATTACCAAAGCCTTATGCAAAGAAGTAAAGAATACAACCCCTCAAAGTTCAGTAAGGCACATGCTTTCTGGTATAGCAAAGGAGATGGATGAGGAAACGCTATACAATAACATAGAAACAAAACCAGATAGCAGTCCGGCAGAAGCTGCAAAGAATGGCTTTCTATTGTTATTCAGGTTATACGAGGAGAACAAAGAACTGCTGCATCCCCTGAAAGAGTTTATGAGCCGCAAACAAATGATAAGAGAGGGCAATATGCTGGACGGCTTGCTTGCCTTGCATAATTCGGAGGAAGACAGCATTGAAAACTTTGTAGAACAGTTCCTGCTTCGCAGAATTATTTACCGCCACCAAATGGTAGCCATTCGCAAAATGGGAAATGGCTCACAGTCAACCCACAAGTTTATCATTGAAGATCAATACATCAGGTTCATTGATACTTTCCCGCCAAGAGCCACATCTCCGAGAATGGTGGCATTGTGGAATTTGCTATCCGATCTGAATGTAATCGATGACGATAACGCTTTAACCCCATTACATAAAAAATTACTGACTGTTTAATGGCGTTATTGAGAGAGAATATATTAGGCCTTATAGGAAGCCGCAGGTATCATTCTGCTATACTTACCACATTCAGTTTCGACTTCTTTTTCTTCGAGATGAAAGCCATGAAATGGCTGCGGTCTTGCGGGGTACGTAATGTAAATGTCTTAATTGATGGGCATTATTATTCCGAATTGATGCAGCAATTGGGTGGCGAAGAGATGAAGCTTTCTCCAGGATATTCATTGTATCCAGTTTTTGGCAAATCAATCTTTCATCCTAAGGTTTGGATGCTTTTTGGGGAGAAAGAAGGGCTAATGATTATAGGTTCAGGAAACCTGACAAATGCAGGTAACGGCAACAACGAAGAAATTTGGGGTGCTTTTCATTTTGATATACGATTTGCTGAGAATGCTGCACTGTTCTCATCCGCTTGGAATTATTTACAGCAACTGTGTTCTAACACAAAAGGCTATACGCAGGAAAAGACAACACGTTGGATAGTTGATCATGCAAAGTGGTTGAATGAACTACCCAAACCTGCACCGTCAGCATTTCTTACCACCGCTGGTAAAGAAAAGGTTGCATTCCTTTACAACGATGCTCAGACTACTATTTGGCAACAACTAACTGACCTAATCGGTAATCAGAAAGTTGTCGAAGTAACTTCTCTTTCCCCATACTACGACAATAATGGCAAGGCTATTCAGGCGTTAAGCAAATTGTTTCCAACAGCCAAAGTAAATATCGTCATAGACCAAACCGGTACAATTCCCCAAGAAATGCCAGTAGGCAGGAACTACACCTTTTATGATTGGTATGAATTAGGTGTCAGTCGATCAATTCACTCAAAAGCTGAGGTGGATGCTGGAAATTCCAAACTCCACGCAAAGATTGTGCATTTCAGAACTGCATCAGGTAAGGAGTATTGTTTGTTTGGCAGCGCCAACGTCACTCCGGAAGGTTTAGGTCTGCCAGGTGTTACTCCAAATGGTGAAGTCTCATTACTAATTGAATTGCCTGAGGGTGGTTTGCTTAGCCGACTGGGCATTAAGTTAAAAAAGCCTTCAAACCTGTCTGATTTCAAGGTGACAAAAGAGAAATCAATTTATGATTCCGTTATTGGGCATAATAGAAATAAAGTGCGACTGCTTTCCGCAGAATGGGTGTACGATGACTTGTACTTGTATGCAGATGGCAACTATGAGAGTGAACTATTGGTTAAGCTTTTTGATAGTGATAATCGGCTTTTACAATCGTTACATCTTGGTCCCTTTGCACACGAAATGAAAGTGAGATCATCAGCTTCTTTACAGGGAGTGCATCATGTGGAATTGTATGATATGCTGACTGAAAAACCAGTTTCCAATAAAGCCTTATTAGCAGACCATTATCTCCTTGCGAAAACACATCCAAATCCTAAAACGGAAGATATTGAAAGGATATATAATGATATACAAGGCGGTGAACTCAACAAAGTACTTGACCTGTTACATTACGCAATCCTTGATGAAACAGAATGGGCTGAATCTGCCACCGTATTGGCAAACAAAGGTTCACAGGCTGTAAAATCCACGGAAAAGAATGGCCCGGAAAAGCTGTATGATTTATCTGGTTACAAAGTAATCGAACATCATTCCATTGAAAAGGGGTTGTTGTTCTCCTCACTGTCATTAAGGGTATTGGACGTATTGAAATTCGTACGGTCAAAGGATTTCATAGCATCCACACAATCTGAATTGAGAGTTGACGAGCAGGAGGAAGATTTGGGTAATACATCGGGGGTGGAAGAAACAGAGGTAACCATAGTAAAGAATGTTTCATTGGCTGCTTTAAAATCCGAGAAACGGAAACTGATATCCTATTTAGAGAACCTTTACGAACATCAGCAATTTTTACTTTACTCGAATGAAAAGCCCAAAGATTACAAACCTACACTGACCGATCTCACTAAATACCTCATTGCACTTGAATTGCTGTTTGAGTTTGGAGGCCGGACTGAGCAGTACGTTGAGAAAGAAAAGGAACACCAGTTTATTTATTTACCAACTAACGGTGAAGAGCCTTATTACAATGATAATTTAAAAGGGTGCTGTTTGAATATTGTGGGAGACTTTTTGATGTTGGTGCGTTATGGTTTCAAGGAGTATGAATTTGATTACACCCGGAATAAAATATCCCAATTACAACATGAAGCATTGATCTCTACGATTGTTTGTGTATTAAATATGCGTTGGAAAGAGGGTGAGGAGAATTATGCCAAATGCATGCTCCTCAACTGTCTT
>CALRSN020000188.1:0-5530 GCA_943370865.1 Bordetella parapertussis | reverse complement strand
AGAGAATTCCCTGGTAGGAGCTTTGGAAGGATGGATAAGGGATCCTTTGACCATCCTGATCAACTTTGCTGTCCTGTTTTACATCAGCCCGCAATTAACACTGGCTATTCTTGTCTGCATCCCTGTTATTGGTTTTATTCTGGGCCGTATTTCAAGAACACTAAAGAAACAATCGAACGAAGCCGCCATTAAACATGGCGAATCTCTTTCAATAATGGACGAAACACTGAACGGACTAAGAGTGATAAAGGCTTTCAATATTGAAACCTTATTGAAATCCAGGTTTGAAAAGACCAACGACGAATTACTGAATGCAAAAAACAAGATCAGCCGTCGCAGGGATATGGCATCTCCTGTATCCGAGTTTTTAGGGGTACTGGTTTTTGTAGGTATTCTATGGTTTGGCGGGCAATTGGTATTAGGACAGAAAATTCCACTGGCCCCCTCTACTTTTCTTGCTTACCTCGCTTTGTTCTATAATATCATCAACCCGGTAAAAGCATTGTCCACTTCCTTCAGCAATATGCAAAAAGGATCGGCAGCTATTATCCGGATTGAAGAGATACTCAAGACACCGGTGACTGTGGACGATAATCCAACCGGCAAGCAGTTAAATTCTTTCAATCACTCTATAGAATTCCGAAACGCAAGTTTTGCCTATGCAGATGCAACGATCCTTGATAATATCAGTTTTACTGTGGCAAAAGGAAAAACAGCGGCTCTGGTAGGTTCATCCGGTGCGGGTAAATCTACCTTGGCAGATCTGGTTCCCCGTTTTCATGATGTGACCGGTGGTGAAGTATTGATCGACGGTATCAATATCAAAGAGTATTCGCTGCATTCTGTACGCAGCCAGATGAGTATCGTTACTCAGGAACCTATTTTATTCAATGACACCATCGCCAATAATATTGCGTTAGGTTACCAGCAAGCAACTGCAGAACAAATAGAGGAAGCGGCTAAAATCGCCAATGCCCACGAATTCATCATTAAAAAGGAAGGCGGCTATACCAGTAATATCGGCGACCGGGGCAGTAAGCTGAGTGGTGGTGAACGCCAGCGCCTGACCATTGCACGGGCTGTACTTAAAAATCCACCGATATTGATTTTAGACGAAGCCACTTCCTCCCTCGATACGGAAAGTGAACGGTTAGTCCAGGATGCCATCAATAATATGATGCAGAACCGGACCAGTATTGTGATTGCACACCGGTTATCAACTATCCGCCATGCCGATGAAATTATCGTATTGCAAAAAGGAAAGATCGTTGAACGGGGAAACCATGAAGAGCTGATCGCCCAAAATGGCTTTTACAGGAAACTGGTGGAGATGCAGGAGGTGAAGTAATTTAATATCTTCTTTGAGCTTCGTACTGTATTAAAAAATCAGCAATGGCATCCACTTCATTTCTTGTTATATCCGGGAAGCCCGTCATCATTGTTCCATATTGCTTTTTTAGCTCTCTTGTATAGGGATCATTCTTCATAAATTCTGATGGATTTTTTATCCATTCATATAGTTTGTTCCTGTCCGACCACGGCCCCCTGTCCTGGAATCCCAACAGACCTGGGCCTGTCGCATCTTTAAAAATAGAATGACAGGAAGCACACTTACTCAAGAATAAAACCTTGCCCTTTGCCGCAGTTTCAGACAAAACGGTAGCAGTTGAATTAGCTGTGCTAGTGACGGTCTCTTGTTTTCCAGGCAACAATTCAGTTGAAGAAATATTTTTAACGAACAACACACCTGCTGTCAGTGTTGCCAGAAGAAGATGAGCAGAAATAATATAATTGACCTGCCTGTTCACTCAGTAAAATTACAACAGTGTTTGTCAATCTCACAATTTGTACAACCCGATCTTTACAGCATATAATGCCAGGGCCACTCTTGTCTTCACGCCCAGTTTCTCAAATAAACTGTCCCGGTAGCTTTCAACGGTCCGGTGACTGCAGAACATTTTTTCACCGATCTCCTTATATGTTAGTTCGGTACAGGTGAACCGGAGAAAATCTTTTTCCCGGTCGCTCAACGGAATACCATTATTATTTTCGGTGCCCCCGTTGGCGATGCTATGCAATACCCTGCTGGTGGCCCAGTCGGGATAATAAAAGCCTTTTTTCTGCAATGTATCCAGTGCTTTTTCGAGTTCTGTAGGGTGTACATTTTTCTGGAGATATGCTTTGGCCCCGCATTTGATCATTTTTAACAATGATTCATCGTCTGATTGCATCGTCAGTGCCATGATCAGTACATCCGGGTGATTTTGACGCAGCCAGGTGGCGGTTTCAAAGCCATCCATTTCGGGCATGGAGATATCCAGTAAAATAATGCGGGGTATATTTTTGGAATGTTGAAACCGTTCCTGCAACACTTTCCCATTCTCACATTCATACAATACTTTATAATCATTGAATTGTTCGATGATGGAAGTTATGGCCTTCGCAATAAGCAGGTGGTCATCAACAATGACAATTGTGGTGGGCATAGGTTATTAATCAGACGCCAGGTTCTTTTCAGGGATCGTTATTTGCAATTGCGTTCCCTTACCGGGTTCACTTTGCAAATTAAACAATCCGCCGATCAGATGTACACGTCTTTTCATATTCGCCAAACCAATACCTCTTGACTGAACGTTAGTACTATCAAAGCCTTTTCCATTATCGGCCGCCTTTAATAACAGGCCTTCCGTAGTTTGATATAATTGCACCGTGATCAGGTCGCCTTCCGAATGTTTGAGGCTGTTCTGCATAAATTCCTGGGCAATCCGCAGCAGGAAACTTTTTACCGTGACGCTGATCTCCCTGGTAAAGTCTGATTCGAAAACGGCTTTGCAAATGCCTGTATCATTCACCCGGCCACATTCAAAGAAAAGCAGGTCAGCAAGGCTGGTCTCATGCATTTTATTATCGGCCAGTGTACGGGACAGGTCTCTCAGTTCTTCCAAAGAATCATTAATCACACTGCTGATCCGTTGCAACTTATCAACAATAGCAGGAAACTGGTTCTCATACTCCAGTTTTTGCGTGTAGATAGTAGCGAGGGTCAGTTTTTGTGCCACACTGTCGTGAATTTCCCGGCCGATGAACTGCATGGTTTGTTCCTGTGCCTGCAATTGGGTATGCAGGATATCCAGTTTATGCTTTTCCTCGATCAGGGCTTTTTCCTTTTCGTGCAGGATCTTTCGTTTCCGGTATTGAAAAATAAAAATAATGATACCGGAGATCAGGATCAGCAAAATGATATTTGCCAGTATGATAAATATGGTTATTTCGCCTTTCCCCATATAAAAGCTATTGAAAACAATATATACATTGCATAATCCAGTATGAAACTTGTATAAAAATAAATATTGAATAGTTGCCTATAGTTGTCATGGAGAGTATTTCTCAATGCATAATAAGGAAATGTTCCAAGGTAAAATAGAAGCAACCCAAGTGAAACCCAAAACATCATACTTTGTTTATAATCGAGTATTTCATCGCTATTGATAAACTTTATAAAAAATAAAATAATCAGAATAAGCAATATTGCATTTCCAACAGTATAAGAAAATGACATAAACCATGTTCGAGTGTCTGTTAAAAAAAAGCGTTCTGTTATCCATGCCCCTAAATAGGTGACCAACCCTACAATTGGCCACCTCTTTATTTTCTTATTTTTAAATATGCAGTAGAACAGCCAAATGAAAAAAAGGAACTGTATTGGAATACCAAAATAATTATACAAAGCAATATTTGAAGCCCTGTCATCAAATACATCCAGGAGTACTTTCCCTGTCAGCTCAATCATTACGATCAGGCCGAGATACACAGGGAACCACCGCCAATATGTGTTCCTAATTTTTTTCCAATATATGAACCCTATTACACAAGCTAAAAGTTCGAAAAAAATTAGTCCAAATTGAATCACTGAAACAGTATCCATTCAGTTGTTCTTTATTATTACAATCAAGAAATCTTAGTTTTCTCCGCTAGGGAATTCACCTGTTCCGGATGGAGGAGGGGCAAGTGTCCCATGGTTCAATACCCCAGCACCATCACCACCACTCAGCTTCATACCCTCCCTGCTGCTGGCTGATCTTTGCAAATAAGCTCCCAATGGTGTAGGCTTGCATTTATCAGCTCCGGGATGGAAAGGATCAAAATCAATATTCCCTTTTTGGCCTTTATACGTAGCGGTTAAGAAGACGGTCTGGTGCATGGCATATTTTGGATCAACTCCGAATTGACTGATGAGTGATGAGTCGGGATATTTCGCAAAATAAACATGCATGCCCAAGCCGAGACTGTCGATATTACAACCCTGTTTACAGAGTGTATCTTCTATTTGCCAGATATATTGTTTTAGTGTTTCCAGGTCGAACCAGACGGCTTTGGCATCTTCAATATTAGTAATACCTCCTGCATCTGAAATATAGGCTTTGTCCTTATCTCCATAATACAGGTCAGCGATCTCTTTAGCAAGGTTCACATCCAGGTAGCCTTTCATGGGTTTCCCGCTGTAGTCTTTGGCATGTAGTTGCTGACAGGGATCAGCTTCCGTTTTCTGTTGGTTACAGGCATAAAAACCCACAATAATAAAGAACAGGATGTTGGCAGCGATCATGGCTTTTTTCATACATATATTGTTTTAGTGAAAGAAAAATGAGTCGCTACAAATCTATACGGAAAAGCCGGTTTGATAAACGGGTAAACAACCATTCCTGCACCGTTAAATAACGGAAATAAAAAAATCCTGCCTCAACAGGATTGGATAAAAATTTCAATTCGGGGGTTATTAACTGCGTAATACTTCCCTGGAGATAACAATTTTCTGTATCTCGCTGGTGCCTTCCCCGATGGTACAAAGTTTGGCATCCCGGTAGAATTTTTCAACTGGGAAATCTTTGGTATATCCATAGCCGCCGAATACCTGCACTGCATCATTAGCCACTTTCACAGCCACTTCGCTGGCATAATATTTTGCCATGGCTGCTTCCTTGGTCATCGGTTGTTTTCTTTCTTTCAGGTCGCAGGCCTGCAAAGTAAGCAGTTCGGCCGCTGCAATTTCGGTAGCCATATCGGCCAGTTTAAAAGAGATGCCCTGGAAACTGGAAATCGGCTGATCAAACTGGTACCGTTCCTGTGAATATTTCAATGCGGCTTCATAAGCCCCTTTGGCAATACCAATGGAAAGAGAAGCAATGGATATTCTTCCGCCATCCAGCACTTTCATGGCTTGTTTAAAACCATCGCCCACTTCACCCAGCCGGTTGGCATCCGGTATCCTGCACTGATCAAAGACCATTTCTGTTGTTTCACTTGCCCGCATGCCGAGCTTGTTTTCTTTCTTACCGGCACTGAAGCCTTTTGTTCCCCGTTCAACCACAAAAGCGGTAGAATTATTTTTGCTGCGGGGCTCTCCCGTTCTACAGATCACAACCGCCACATCACCACTGTTACCATGGGTGATCCAGTTTTTGGTTCCATTGATAACCCAGTCATTACCGTCTTTAACAGCGGTACATTTCATATTTCCGGCATCACTTCC
>CALRSN020000187.1:0-5556 GCA_943370865.1 Bordetella parapertussis | reverse complement strand
ACTTTATGAAATCAGCCCGGAATATTTTTGTTGTAGTAATGGCATTATCCACTTTACTGGCCTGCCAGAAGGAAGTTAGTTTTCAAAACCAGGGTAATAATAGCGGCGGATCAGGAAGTACTGCTTCTATAGAAGGCAACTACGATTATAAGGGAAGCACTGCTTTTACAAAAAGTACCGTAGTAACAGGTATAGGCCCGGCCCAGGAAAAAGCGGTTACTACCAGCAATTATACTTCACTGAATAATACAGGTACCGTACAGATCACCAGCAATAAATTTATATCCAGTAATATTGCTTACAGCATCAACTCGGTTGCTTTTGCTGAATTTTATATCGGGGGCATTTTAATTGATACAATAAGTGCCCCTTTTGTTTTTGACCTTCCTGCAACAAGCGGGGCCAGCGATTACCGGAAGATCGGAACCGACTCTCTTTATTTTGATAATGGTTTTGCCAGCTCAGGTCCCACCGGGGGCACAGGCGGCGGTGCAACAGGGTCCATACCAACAGGGGCAAAATTCAGGTGGTCGGGTGATACACTTATTCTCAATATGAATTTCTCCATGAGCACTACCCAGGATATAGGTGGTGGCATTATGGCGCAAATCACCAACGAAGGATCACAAACAGTGAAGCTGAAGAAAAGATAAGCTGCTTTTTACTGTTTCCCTATTTCAATAATACGGTCATTGTTTCCACCGTTGCTGGTGCAGATATATACTTTACCAGCCGCTGAAATACAAAGATCTCTCATCCTTCCATATTTACCGGTAAAGAATTCAGTAGTTGACGTAACGGTGCTGAATGAATTATCTAATTTCAGTTGGTAAATCCTTGCATCTTTCAGTGTGGCCAGGAGTAATGAATTTTTCCATTGGGGTATCAGGTCGTGGTTATAATAATCCAAACCAGCTGTTGCAATGGTGGGTGTCCATGCCTTCACAGGCTCTTTGACGTTGTTGGTGCTGCAAAATGTTTGTTCACCAGTTTCATTACAAAATCCTGCCACATTCGGCCAGCCATAGTTTCTTCCTTTTTCAATAATGTTAATCTCATCATCACTGCTGGGACCATGTTCTGAAGCATATAGTATATTATTAGCAAAAACCAGTCCCTGCGGGTTGCGATGCCCGGATGACCAGTAGGGGTTACCGGCAACAGGATTATCGGCAGGAATAGAACCGTCAAGGTTCAGCCGCAGGATCTTTCCCGCAGCAGAGGATGTATTTTGAGGCAGTGCTGTATTGGCAGCATCCCCGGTTGTGGCAAATAGTTTATCGCCAATAATCAGCAGGCGGCTTCCATTATGAATAGAAGCTGCCGGAATATTTTCCAGTAACGGCAATGGATTGGTAAGAGTAGTTCCACTATAGGTAAAGCGAACAATCTTCTCCCGGTAGCCGCTGCTGCTGTTATAATTATAAACAACATACACATATGGTGAAGCTGAAAAATTCGGATGCAACACCATACCCAGTAAACCGCCCTCCCCGTTTGTTGCTACTTCAGTAATGGTGAAAACAGAAGTTAGGGTCCCGGTTGCAGGATTCACCCGGCTGATCCTTCCGCCTCGTTCTGTCATCCAGATATGATTGTCGGGTCCCCATAGAATTTCCCACGGGAAATTTAATCCTGTTACGATCACCGAATCTTTTATAGTTACGGGAACCGTTGGAGTTGCAGGATCGTCGTTGCCGGTTGATTTTTTGCAATGGATGGCGGCTGAAAGTGGCAACAGCAGTAATAACCAGGCGGAGCGTTTCAGTAAGTGCATAGGCAAAAATATTGCTGTCAAGGCGGCCAAAATCATGCCGCAGCGCCGGTTTTTGTTCGTTTACCGGTAACTCTGCTTACTATACCGAAAATTTACCCGGGGAACTACCAAAAGCGGTAATTTTAGGTATTAAAAAACTAAGAACCATGAAAGGAACACGCAACATCGCTTTAATTGCTATAGCCGCTATTATACTCATTTTTGGAGTTTGGGGCTGCAGTACTTACAATGGATTGATCTCAGGTGAGCAGAACGTAAAAAAATCCTGGAGTAATGTTGAAACAAATTACCAACGCAGAACAGACTTGTACAGCAGCGTGATCAAAACAGTAGAAGCATCTGCAAATTTTGAAAAATCTACATTAGAGGAAGTTGTGAAAGCCCGTGCAAAAGCTACTTCTGTTACAATCGATGTCAATGATCCCAAAACACTTGAAGCTTTTCAACAGGCGCAGTCTGGTTTGCAGTCTTCTTTCGGAAGACTGATCGCTTCTTTTGAGGCTTACCCTGACCTGAAAACAACAAAGGCTTTCCAGGATTTTCAAACCCAGATCGAGGGAACTGAAAACAGGATAAACGTTGCCCGCCAGGATTATAACAAGGCTGTAGAGACCTATAATCTTAAAGTAAAACGATTCCCCGGCAATATGCTCGCAGGTATGTTTGGCCATAGTGAAAAAGCTTACTATGAAGCCGATAAAGGATCCGAGAAGAATCCTGATATTAAGTTTGATATTAAATAAGCACGGCTAACCTGATGTTCTCCTTTTTCAGAAAAAAAAGATCACTCTTCAGCGAGGAAGATACAAGGCTTATTGTAAAAGCCATTCGTCATGCAGAACAGCGGACGAGTGGTGAAGTAAGAGTCTATGTGGAAAGCCGTTGCCGCTTTATGGATGCTATGGACAGGGCTGCAGAGATCTTTTTTTCCCTGCAAATGGAAAAGACAGAACAGCGGAATGCAGTACTGGTTTATGTGGCATTGAAAGACCGTCAGCTGGCTGTCTTTGGTGACGAGGGTATTCATAAAAAAACAGGGACAGCCTACTGGAATAAAGTGGTTAGCGAAATGCTGACCAGCTTTAATAAGAACAATTATGCTGAAGGAATCGGGAATTGTGTGATACAAATTGGCGAAGCCCTGCAACAACATTTTCCTTTTGATAAAGAAACTGATAAAAATGAGCTGCCGGATACTATAGTTTTCGGAAGATGATTTACATGAAGAGGATCTTATTAATACTAAGTGTACTATTGTCTTTTTGTGCAGGTGCACAAATTGACAAAGTAATTCCCGGCCGGCCCAGCCCTCCCAAACTGGTCAATGACTTCACGAAAACTTTAACGGTAGAGCAGGTTGCTGCATTGGAAAGAAAGCTTGTTGCTTTTGATGACAGCACATCTAACCAGGTGGCCATTGTGCTGATCCCGACAACAGATGGGAATGCTCTTGAAGACGTGGCACTACAATTAGGTAGGGAATGGGGTGTGGGCAATAAAGACAGAAATAATGGGGTTGTACTACTAGTTGCTAAAAACGACAAGAAGACAACAATACAGGTAGGATATGGACTTGAAGGGGTGATCACGGACGTCACCGCAAAAAGTATTATTGACCATGAGATCATCCCCAATTTCAAGCAGGATAATTATTATCGCGGTCTGGACGAAGCAGCAGATGCGCTGATAAAAGCAGCCGCTGGTGAATACAAAGCCCCGGAAGGTTATGGTAGCAAAAAGAAAGGGGGATTTAAGACCTGGATGATCATTGCGATTGTTTTGTTTATTATACTATCCAGTATGTTTGGAGGAACCAGTGGCGGCACGTATGTATCAAGAGGGGGCTATCGTGGATGGGGTGGCGGAGGCTGGTCTGGTGGCGGTGGAGGATCATCAGGTGGTGGAGGTTTCGGAGGATTTGGGGGCGGTAGTTTTGGGGGTGGCGGAGCCAGTGGTAGTTGGTAAATAAAATTATATCCTAATAAAAAAATGCTGGGCAATTGCCCAGCATTTTAGTTTTATCTGCTATCAAGTTCTTAGAAGCCTTTTTTCTCAGCCTCTGGTAAAACAGATTTAATATGATTGACCTGTTCAGTTAAGGAAGTATCAGATGGGTTTTCCTTTAATGCTTTATCCTTCTTGGCAAGAATTCCTTTCAGGATCATTCCATTGATAAAAGGATCGGTTTGATCTTTAAAAGCAGCCGGAACAGCATCCCTGAATTTAACGATCTCATCAACACCCCATTTGAATTTTTCTGTATTCTTTACCACAGCGAGGTAAGAACTGATATTTCCCAGGGCTTCAAATTTGGCTTGCCCTAAAGGCATTTTAGAAAAATCACCAATGATCTTGTCCGCCATGCTTTCATCACCTGATTTAATGATCTGTGCCAGGATAGCACTTTGTAAAGCTCCTTTGGCCGGTTGCTTAGCCAGGTCTTTAGCGATAGTTAATGCGGCAGCTTCGTCAACTTCAGCTAATGCACTCAAGGCATTACCGGATACAGAATAAGATGAGTCGTTGACTGCCGCTTTGAACAACGGGGCATATTCAGTTTTGCCATATTCTCCTAATTGGGCAATAGCTCCGGCTCTTACTGTTGCATATTTATCATTTTTTGCCAGGTCAAGCAAAATGGGCTCAACAGCAATCTTTACATTTTCTTTCTTCAGGTTAATTTTGCTGATCGCAAAATTTCTCAGGCCCTGGTACTTATCTTTCAATGCTGTTTTTAATAACTCAACTGCTTTTGGGTCATCCAGTTTTTTAGAAGCAAAATCAATTGCTTCTCTTCTGTCCACGTAATTACCGGCATAAGTGTACTGGTGAATATAGTTTTCAAGAGTTTTGTTGTCCTTTTTAACCCACAGCATCACTTTGTCTGCATCCACATTCACCAGGTCCGGACGTTTTGTATAATTGAAGCTGAACGTATCGACTGCATTATTAGCCCAAACATTGTAGCGAACTTTGCTGGTGCCTTCATATACATCTACTGCAATCGGCAGTTTGAATAATTTTCCAGTTTTCTGGGTTTGCTTTACGATCACATTTACTTTTCCGGCGGCATCATCATATGTATAGTCAATTTCAACACCGGGGTGTCCGCTGCCAAAATACCATTGGTTAAAGAACCAATTCAGGTCTTTTCCTGTCACTTCTTCAAATGCTAAACGCAACTGGTGGGCTTCCGCCGATTTGAATTTATTGGTCGTTAAATAATTATTGAGTGATTTGGAAAAAGCTTCATCACCCACAAAATTCCGAAGCATATTAAGGATACGTCCGCCTTTCTGATAACTGACCGCATCAAACATATCTTCTTTGTCCCGGTAGTGAAAGCGAACCAGGTCTTTATTCTGGCTGTTGCTCATCAGGTAGCCCTGCATACCCTGGTAGTTCTCAGCATCGCCGGCGTCTTTACCGTATTTATATTCATCCCATAAAGTTTGGCTGTAATCAGCAAATGATTCATTCACGGTCAGGTTGCTCCAGCTTTCTGCTGTTACGTAGTCTCCAAACCATTGGTGAAACAATTCATGGGCGATAGTACCCTCCCAACTGTTACCGTCCACCAGTTCCCTTGCATCCTGTTGTGCATTTTCTTGGTGAATGGTCGCTGTCGTATTTTCCATAGCGCCAGCCACATAATCACGGCCGGTGATCTGGGAATATTTTATCCAGGGGAATTCCACGCCGGTGAGTTTGGAAAAGAAGGTCATCATTTCAGGCGTATTGCCAAAGATCTTTTTGGCAACCGAACCATATTCTTTTTC